>CANFBW010000078.1 GCA_947444925.1 Flavobacteriales bacterium
AAAGACCGAAACTTCGTTTCTCCTCTCCATCTCAAATCTCAAGAAGACAGCCTTTCTCAAAAACTCTTTGCGCAACATCCTTCGCATTTGTCCTCCTGAGCTACTCCGCACAATCTAGCGCCACTTCCGCGATAGCCCCGCGCCTCGCGCGCGTCTGTGACGCGTGCGAAATTATCTCCGCAATTATATTGCCTTTTGCGATATAGCGCTATCGCCATCCGTGCAAATCCGCACGCGTCACAGACGCGCGCGAGGAGAGGTTTGAGGATGGATATCGAGCGTTTTTATTTACGTTTATCCCCTGTTTTCCCCATTAAAAAAGGCTGCGCTCAAAGATTAACGCAGCCATATGAATTTCATCAAATTACTGTAATTAATTACTTCACTTTGGTCTTTCCTATTGACGAGAGATCAAATTTCCCAATTAACCCAATACCGCCAGACAACGTGTGGGGTTCTATGTTTACAATTGGATTAAGTCTAATTTCAGGTTCTAGGATAAAACAATCTGACAAGCGGAAGGACTTGCTTACTTTCGCACTTATTCCCCACAACAACATTGGATTTGCAGAATACGATTCCAGTTTGATGTTTGGATTAGAGCTAGTAGCAGTCCATCCAACAAAGTAGTCAAAATTTACTCCTATTGAAAAATTTACCAAATTAGAGTAGTACTTATAATGCAAAGGAACAGAGACATAACTACTGTAGATGGTAGAGACAGCCATTGCATTTTCGCCCAAAGGTAAATCAATGGTGACGATGTTTGTTGAAATTCTATTACGGTAAAACACTCCCGTTTCAAAACCATGATGCTCTTTTATTTTTTTCTCAAGAGTCAATCCTGCACCCAATCTAGGGGTATTGTTTCCCAAAAATTCGCTGTTTATTGCAAACCCAGCAAATGTTTGATTTTGAGCGAAAGTTGTAATCGACAATCCTAAAGAAAACAAAAATATTAATAGAAAAGATTGCAGTCGTGAATTATACTGTTTCATAATTTGAAGTTGAAAAATTTAAAAAATATTAAAGTAATACTAATTCAAATAAACATTATTGATTTCTAATTTCAAATGCAAATAGAGCCATATCAGTATATCCCAATGGATCGGTGAATTCTTTGTAATTACTTCCAATTAGATCATCACCTGTCGTAGCAGATACCGTTTTCTGAAGAGTGAGTACGGCATTTGTTGTTGGATCGGTATAGGTAAATGAATAAACAGCGGCACTTGTGGCCCCGTCTTCCTCATTCCATACAAATTTACGAGCACCTTGCGTTACGCTATTCCATGTTGGTATGGTAACGGAACACATATTCCAAACAACAGTTTGTTTTATCCAATTACCTCCAAGCCAATTACCCGTATATCTGAAAGCACAGTCATTTGCTACTCCTGCCGTTGCGTAAAGTAAATCTAATCGCACTTCCGCATCACCATCCCACCACCCTTCAACTTTTCTTAAAGCATCAACACTTGCGAACTTTGCGCTTTTAATCTTAAGGTAGCTCAGTGCATCTGTTTTGTAGGTATACCCAACATTTAAATTAGCCGCGCCATTTGAGTACATAGAACGTTCATTTCTTGAAATAACCAAATAGTTTTTTGTAGGATCTACATCACTTCTGATTGTGGATTCAGATCCATCTTTATTGATTACCAACAAATCAACAGGATTTTTTTCTTCAAGTCTTTCAGGGCGAATTACAATACCTTCAAAAGTATTTGAGTCATTTGCTGTTGCAACAAACAGATAAATTTGAACAAGTGAATCGCTGTTTACAATTGCTGCTGCAAATGCACTAGCGGTTTTGTTGGCGACGCTGCTTTCATTTGAAATAAAACTATTTAGCAAATCTCCAAAAGTAGTTTCTGTTTTTAAAGATTGATTACCAATTGTTGCAGAAACTGATTGTGCAAACAGAGAGCTACACAATACATTTCGGTCTCCATCGAACTTTTGATTACAGGCCGCTATTGTCTGAGTTTGAGTTTCGGGGTGGGCGGCGTAAGTTTGAATTAGGCCTTTGGCTAATTCTATACGTTGTTGATTAATAGTTCCTGAATAATCAGCATTAATACCCAAGGGGCTGATGGTTGTTGCTGGAACATCCGTAGAATCTTTTTTACATGACACTAAAAGTGTGACAATAGTCACGAAAACCAATGTTTGGGCGTAATTTGCTTTTTTCATTTTAATATACGTAGGTGATGCGGCGCAAGTATAGATTGTTTCTCAACAAAAGTGTGCCAACAGTCACGAAAGCCAATGTTTTCGGGAAACTTGGTTTTTACATTTTAAGGAAAGATAAGTGCTGCGGTGAAAGAATAGATTGTTTCTCAACAATCTTGTATTGCAATTACAAAGGATAAATAATTATAAAGTATTTTTTATTCTTGCACTAGTATCCCTTTATACTACAATAAATTATTTGTAAACCAGAAAAAACAAGGGCTTTCAGAAATATTCTAAAAGCCCTTGTTTTATTAAAATAACAAATAGAACAAATAGGGGACAAATAGGGGACGGACAAATAGGGGACAGACGTATATTTTTAGGACAAATAGGGGACAGACGTATATTTTTAAACAAAATAGAACAAAATAGGGGACAGACGTATATTTTTAAACAAATGACAAAACAAATAGGGAGAAATAGGGGACAGACGTATATTTTGAGAAATAGGGGACAGACGTATATTTTTATGTCAATGAATTATTAATTAATGTACGTCTATTAATGTACGTCTGTCCCCTATTTGTCATATGATCCACCACCTCCAATTGTCAACAACCACTTATCAATGAGTTTAATCTCTTCGTCCGTAATTACAAACGGAGGGAAATCAAAATTTTTACCAGCAGCAATATTTAACATCATTAATTTCCCATTTGAAAAAATTAGCGAAGCGCAATATTCATCATTTTCAAGGCTTGGAATACGATATGTTTGAAATCCTGCATTTTGAACGCCCAGTTGAATGCCTAAATTATCACGCAAATTATTTATTTCATCCACAGTTATTTTAGAATGCACCAACAATTCAGTAAACCTTACCTTTCCATCCTCTAAATTAAGTTCCATCTTTAATAATTGTAAGTTATTTGATTTCAACTTGAGGCTGCCCATCCTTCCACGTAACCACTGGTACTAATAAAGAAGCTTCATTCAAGGTGAAAAATTCTTCTATCGGACTCATGAGTTCCGTCTCTATTGCTATTTCTCTTTCTTTTTTTTGTGGGTTTGCTCCAATCCAAAACATTTCATCGAGCTTTATTATTAATTTATCTTTTTCCAAATACAATGCTTTGGGATCCAACATTTTTTCTGTTTCAATAAGTAGAAATGTCCGATCAATAACATTAATTAATACAGGAACAATATGCGCATGTATTTTATAAAACATCCATTTCAATAATAAATATTTTCCGTCCCCAGCAATTAAAAAATACGCATCCAGACTATCACTAATATTTGAAAACGATAAATCCCCCAAATTTATATCTTCCTCGGAATCCTTCTCTACAATTATTTTACACCATTCAGAACCCATTCTATATTCCCCCATATATTTAATCCCTACTTTATATTTAGGAGAAATAATCTTCCAGTCATTAATTTCAGATTTATTTAGCAATTCTTTTCTCATATTTTAATAATATAAATTATTGACCAAATACAAATATGGGACAGACGTCCATTTTTTATTTACGTCTGTCCCCACTTAGTCCAAACCTATTGAACCAATTAATTTGATTGATGAATTAAGAGAAATTCCCCAGCGAATTCCTCGTTCTTCCTCAAGCCTTTTCTGGCAATTCAAAATTCCTTGCATTATCCTATCTGTATTTTTGTCAGGCCATATATCATAAAATTCCATTGTCTCTTCATCAGAAAAAATTTCAAATAAATCATCCACATGAGATTCATCGATTTCAATGAGATTTAAACGAGCAGTGTTTATTGTAGGGAAGTTCATGGTAGAGTGGTTTACTGTTTCATTTTAAGTGCATTGCATTTTATTCCATTATAGTTGCCTATAAACTCCTCAGAAATTTCAAATCCATATTTTCTATAAAGATTTATGGCGGGAATGTTTTCTTTAAGGACAACAAGCCAAGGATTTTTAATGGTTTGGCTTACTATACTTAACAAACGCTTTGCTATCCCTCTGTTAAAGTATTGAGGATGCACAAACATAAAAGAAATTAAATTTTCTTTATATCCTGCAAAGCCTAAAATAGAATCGCTGTTTTCAGCAACAAAAATTTCACTTTCGGTAAATAATTGCTTCATATTTCCATCTTCATTGATTGAAAGAATTTCCATTTCAATACCGGAAAAAGACATTTCTATCTTCTTTGATAAGTTGAATATTCTATCGATTTGAAGATAATCGGCCTCGTTGTATTTTCGGATCGTTATATTCATTTATTCCAATCTTCCTTTAACAGTCCATAATAATTCACATCTACAAATCCGCTTGGAAGCCATTCATACTTTCTGAATATTCCTTCCAATTTAAATAGGGGACAGACAAATAGGGGACAGACGTATATTATTTCTTCTCTTTTTTCGGTCTTCCGCTTTTCCTAAAGGTAAATTCTTTTCCTGATAATTTCTCCATTCGTTTTATAAACTTGGTATCACCGAGAGGCTTACCAAGCTTTGTTTTATTTCTGATATTGTTTAAAAAATCTTCATCTCCTTTTTCCTTCAGGTATTCTTTCCAATCATCTATCTGCAAATATTGCTCGATTGAATCCAATTGCCCTTTTCCTTTACTATTTATTTTTAAACGCTCTTTTGTGCTCGACCATTTGTAAGCATCTATTTTACTTATCATTCCTGCGCGAAGTGGATTCAGTTCAACATAGCGTATAGCTTCATATAAATAATCGTTATCCAAGGCACATGAAAAAAATCGACCTTGCCACAAATGTCCAAAAGCGCCTCTCTTTCTATTAAAATATTGACTGTAACGCATGTGAGTACACTTAAATAATTCAGCCAATCCATTTTCTGTGCTTGGCTCTACTATAAAATGAACATGATTACTCATTAAGCACCATGCGTATAATTTCACCCCAAACTCCTCCTTATACAGCATGAAAAATTCCATGTATTTTTCTTTGTCCGAATCGTCATCAAAAACAACTTGCCTATAATTTCCTCTTTGAGTTACATGATACGGAACTCCTAATACTATTACTCTGGCATCTCGTGGCATCTTTTTTCTGCAATAATATTTAGATGAAACCATAAACACATTCATCATCGCAGTCAAAAATTCAACATAAAATCAACAATTCACAAGCACTAACTTCTAAATAATGCCCTTTCTCCTATGCCAATGAACCTTTAATGTACGTCTTTCCCCTACTTGTCCCCTATTTCTCTATTTCTTTCTATTTTGTCATCCATGCAAATCCGCACGCGTCACAGACGCGCGCGAGGAGAGGCATTATTCCTTTCCTCCATATTATTCCTATTACCCTATTGTCCCTCGTCCATTGTTGACAAAGGCTTTTAAAAGCAAAAAGCGGACAACACCTCAACATTTGGTGTTGTCCGCTTTGTGGAGGATATCGGAGTCGAACCGATGACCTCTTGCATGCCATGCAAGCACTCTAGCCAGCTGAGCTAATCCCCCAAATTTGTTGTGAACGAGCGCTAAAGATAAAATTAATTTGCGACAAATAAAGGCTTCCCCAATATCGATGGGATAATCGCAACAGCAGCATTCCATTGGTGCACATAGCCTTTGTACATTTACTCTACTTTGCGGTCTGCGCTGCGCCTACTGGGTCGCTAATCTGTTTCTGCAAGGCATCCAACTTCACTTTAATTTCCTGTTGGTAGGCAACATCGCAGGCAAATTTGTTGGCGCTGTAATCGTAAGCAATCTTGCCAATGGGCTCCTCAAATTTTAGCACTGTGCCGCTTGGTTGTTGGTACATATCGAAAGACACTTTCATTTCCATGTCTTCCTGCGCCATACCCGTAAGTCGGGTGCTGACAAAAATATTTTGTGTGACGAAGCCGTCTTTTTCAACAACGATAGACAGCAATTTATTGTAAAACGATTGCACTTCAAATTTGCCTTTAGCGTCAGTGATAACATCGGCAGTGATCGCCCCAGCGTCAGAAATATAAACACGAACACCCGCCATGGGCTTATTGTTGAGCATTACCGTGCCCTTAAAATGCAAGGCAGGACGTTGCGCAAAAATGGAGAGCGACAAAGCAACGAACAATAGTGTGGCGAACAATTTCAAATTTTTCATAGTTGTTTTTTCTTCGTTTTACATGCTATCTCACCTCCACAATTCTACTTTCTCTTCCTTTAACGTCAAGCGTTTTCAAAAAGTTAATACTCCCTTTTGCGACAGCAACAGGCGCGCTGTATTTGATCCATGAAATTTTATCACTAGAATACAAAATAGCAAAGCCCGGCAATTCACAATTGGCATACAAAGTATCGCCTGATATTTTTGCGCCCGGCAAAGGCATGCGGTAGTTTACTTTCCCATCAGCCGCTAAATATTCCAAGCGCGGCAAATCTCTTTTTCCCAATGTATTGGCAAAGGCATTCCACGCCGCGTCAGACGCCGTTTTGTACTGACCCTTCTCGCCCATTTGCGCCCAACTGGGATCTTGCGCCCACGCCCTTTCTGCCAAAGAAATCATTTTTGGAAACATCATGTACTCCATCCATTCCGGACCTTTTACACTTTCGCTCCACAACTGTCCTTGAATGCCCAAAATATTTTCACGTCCCGCCTGCGTCAATCTCTCCATATTGGCAAAATACTCCGCCTTTATTTCATCGCCAGATGGACCTTTTGGGTTGCCATAATACATGTTGAAAGGAATAAATTCCCAAGTCTTTCTCGCGTTCACGTGCCCGCCCCAATCTACCCCAATTTCCATAGGATCATCATCCGTAGACAAATCAAAATAAAGATGGTTCACGTTCGACAAAACGACTTTGTATCCGAAGTTGGCCACCTTGTAGCCCCTGTCTTCTCCACCCCATCCCCACACGGTATTCCAGATGTAAGGCGTGAAATTAGCCCCCACGAAATCTTTGTTCAAAGCAGCTTCCCTTCTTCCATTGTGTTCTTCTTTTTTCAGTGCAATTTCCTCCCAGCCGGCGGTAGCGATATTTTTTGCAGCCAATATTTTGCTGAAACGATCAATAAAATAATAGAACAAATCGCGGGGCTCTTTGTACTGCGCTGACTGCGCCAAAAAAGCAATGCAAAGCGGCGATTTAACCCAAGCGCCTATGTCAGGTCGACCAGGCACCGGACGCGGCACCTCGTCGCCACCAGTGTGCAATGTTTTTAATGACAGGCCTGCTTCAGCATACATGCCACACAATTCCGTCACCACTTTCTCTAAAAAATGATAGGTGGATTCCTGACACACATTGCTAATGTTGTCGTTGTACCATTGAATAGATCGGTATTCTGATTGGTCGTTAAGATCGTTGAGCAAATACTCTTTCGCCTTTGCACTGTCGACGCCCAGGTATTTTTTGTAGCGCGACTTCATCGACACAATGGCCGCTCGGGCGTGACCCGGGAAATCAATTTCGGGAATTATTTCAATGTGTCGCTCTGCAGCATATTTCAAAATTTCTACAAAATCATTTTTAGTGTAAAAACCCGATCCCCAACTTTTTTCAGCATCAGCAAAAGGCCCTGAACCATAAGCCGGCATTAGCATATCGTGCTCATTGAGGGTGTGTCCCCTTTTTGCTCCTACTTCCGTCAATTCAGGAAGGCCTGGAATTTCCAAACGCCATCCTTCGTCATCCGTCAGATGAAATTGAAATTTATTGAGTTTGTAAAAAGCCATTAAATCGAGCACTTTGAAAACACTTTCTTTGTTGTGGAAATTGCGGGCAACATCGAGGTGATTGCCTCTGTATTTGAAACGCGGATGATCGGTAATCGCAGCGGCAGTCACTTTAATGGAGCCCCTATTTTGGCTGTAACTTTCAATGGGAAATAGCGCGCGCAAACTCTGAATACCATAGAACACGCCAGCTGCATCATATCCCGCAATAGCAATACCATTGTCGTTCACCCCAAGGGAATAGCCTTCGGAATATCCCGCCTTTTCAAAATCCAATTGAATACCAGAACCAAAACCCATCACAATTTCCAGATTTTTTCCTAACAATTTGTACACTTGTGCTTGTAAATACAGTGCCTCATTTTTCAATGTTTCACTGCAATATATTTTTGTTTTTGCATTTATCGTGTAGGTCCCTTTTTTCTTTTTGTAAAAAACAGGTGTTGGAATAATCGGACAAATTTCTGCTTCCGGCAAAGCGTGAACAATACTGTTGTCCTCATATCGTTCACGAGTCAGCGCCGCCGATTCCGAATGGGCCATAGGCAGCGTATAGGTGACATTGGAAAGCAATTCGATATTCGATTCAACAGCACTGTCCTCCTTGAAAACGATATAAAATCCGTCGGGTAAATCCGACACTTTTAGCATTTTATTCCAACTCAAAAAAGAAAAACTACGGGTGCCGTTTGCAGGAATTGGAACATAGTTCACTGCAGGCTCCAACTTATAAAATTCTCCACTTATTCTTTGCAGTCGCAAGCCATCAACAGCCACTTCTTCAGCGGCAGGAGAAGATTGATGAAAATAGATGGTCCAATTGGCTTTTAAGGGAAGCGCTTGCAAATTGGTCAAAACGTATTCATGTTGAAATTTCCCATTGACCAATTTCACTGCCATCTTACATTCAACAGCAATCGAATGAACTGCCATTTGCGCTTGCACTGGCGATAATCCCTGAAAAATAAAAATGCTAAAACATACAAAAAATATCTTTTTCATCGGCAGTCAATAAAGTCGTTAGTAAGAATGCCAAGTTAATTAAATTAGCGCACTTCTTTGTACGGAGCATTCGCCGTAATGATGATAAAATCCAACATAAATTTCGATTTGAAAGTTTGCACAGGACCAGCAGCCAAGCCTATACCAAAACTATTGATCCCCACAATACTGGTAAATCTATGTAGTCCTTTAAAATCAGACAATTTAACCGACACCATTCGCCATCCTTCCCAATCAATATTGATCGTATGAATTTTCGCTTCGGGCACATTTCCGTTGTCACTTGCATAAGCTTGACCCTCTAGTGTTAATTGGATTTGTGAGTTTGGAAATTCATCACTGTATCCACGCACATACAAGTT
>CANFBW010000079.1 GCA_947444925.1 Flavobacteriales bacterium
AATCAATTGGTGGGTGTAGTGCTCAAGGCACCGTACACCTTTGTTTGGAAAGCGACTCCTGGCGTTCATGCCATTAAAGCTGTTGCATATGATAATAAAAACAAATCAACACAATCAGCTATAATAAATATTTCGGCATCTGCTTCTTCTGTTTGTAGTGGTGCAGCATGGAACAATACAACCACCTATTATCCTGGAGATCTTGTATGGGTTCCTGCATATTACTATTTTGTTACTTGTCTTAAAACAAATACCAATATCAGTCCTCTTACCCAAGCAAGCATTGGATACTGGCAAACTGGCAATGTTTGTCCGCAAGTGAATCAAAAACCAACAGTTACGATTATTAGTCCGGTGACTAACACAACCTATTTAAAACCAACAACGATTACATTAACTGCAAGTGCAAGTGATGCAGATGGAGATGTTAGTAAAGTGGTGTTTCGCAGAGCTGGAATTGTAGTTGGCGAAAAAACTTCACGTCCATTTACAGTTACTTTTGCAGCTCAAGCAGGTGTTAGTTTTTATACAGCACAAGCATTTGACAATGAAGGCGGCAGCACATCTTCTGCAGCAGTATATGTGTATTCTAATTTTTCCGATGGATGCACCGTGTTTCCATATGATGCATATAAATATTATTCAGCAGGATCTTTGGTTTCTTTAAGTGGTAATATTTACAAAGCCAATGTTGCAACACAAAATCAAATTCCTGCTTTTTACAGTGGAGTTGGTAAACCTTGGACTTTGGTTGGTGCATGTGGTACTTCGTTTAAAACTGACGCTGCTGAAATGAGCGCTGTAGTTGAAACAGCTTCAAGCGTGTTGTCATTGTATCCAAACCCAAGCAATGGAATGGTAACAGTGAATTTGGAGATGCAAGAACAATCCAACGTAACTCTAAAAGTTTTAAATGTAACTGGAGCTGAAGTTGCTCAACGCAGTTATAATGCTGCAACCTCAATTAACGAAGAAATGAATTTATCGCATCTTTCTTCAGGATTGTATTTTGTTCATGTGATGGTGAACGATCAATTGAAAGTGGAGAAATTAGTGATAGAGTAATTGTTTTAGTTTAAAATGAAGAAAGGCGCTTATGGCGCCTTTCTTTGTTTTGTATTTCTCCGTTAAATAAGTGAAAGTCTCCTTTCACCCTAAAAACAGCACTTGAAAATAAATAACTCAACGAGGACTTCTTGGTGGCTCTAAATTTAAACGAGATATGCATCGTAGCTTCTTAATATTTACCTATATGAAAAATACTTCGGCACTTTATAAAATTCTTTTTTTTGTATTAATCAGCAACGCTGCATTTTCTAAAAATTTGTACGTGGCTACTGATGGTTCCAACTCCAATCCCGGAACCATACTTTTTCCAATGGAAACCATTAATGCAGCAGCCATTTTAACTGCTCCAGGCGATACAGTAGTAATTAGAAAGGGTTTATATAAACTAAGTACTTTAATAAAGCCAAATTCAGGTACTGCTGGGGCGTACATTACTTATAAATCTTATCAGGGAGACACGGTAACCATTGATGGCGGAGTGGGATATTGCATGACCTTCACTGCCAAACAATACATCACTTTGGATGGATTAATTTTTACCAATCAAGCTATGAACACAGCTTCGGCTATGATATACATGGAGCAAAGTGATTTTATTCATGTAATTAACTGCGAGTTTTATGGAATGCAGCCCGATGTTGGTGGAGAAAATTCTTCGGTAATTCGTTGTATGGGATCGGGGCCAACAAGTTTTTCCGACAGCTGCTATTTTGCAAACAATTATTTTCACGACAATCTCGCGCCGGCCATGCGTCTGTACGATACCAAAGGATGGATCATTGAAAACAATAAATTTGTGAATTGCGAACAGGCTATCGGAGGAAAAGATTCTCCTCATGATATGATTATTCGCCGCAATTTTATTGATGGTTCAAAAGGTATTGCTTTGATGTTTGCCGGACAGGATGACACGCACAATGTAACCATCACCGAAAATATTATTGTGAATTGTAGTTTGGGTTTTTTGCTTTCGGGCATGGGGACCTATGGTAAAATGCGCGACGGTTTGCATCTATACAACAATACTTTTTACAATTGCCAGAAAGCAATTGGAGGTTGGGACGATACGTATACTACTAACTACAATTTTTATAACAATATTATTTATTCCGACATCGCCTACAATTATGGAGCTGGGGCAGATATGCCAGCAAGAATTTTGAACGTTAACAAGTATAGCGACGTCAAAAATTTTGACACTGCACATTATTTCATCGATTACAATTGTTATAACTTTCCAGCCAATGAAAAGGGAGTTTGGTTTGCTGCCGGAAAAGGGCTTATGTATAGCAATTTACAATCGTGGACAACAGCTACGCATTTTGATAAGCACAGCATTGTTGCCGACCCTGATTTTGTTTTTGCGGGCATAATGGATTTTCATTTGAACAACGCAAGCAAATGCATTGGTGCAGGGAAAAACGGAGAAGATATAGGGGCGTATCCTAGAGGTAATGACGGAACAATTATTGGCTTGTTGCCCCTTGTAAAGGGCAATGGAGTATCGGTGGAAAATGTAACAAGGCCAACTTTTCAAATGTATCCGATCCCTTTTGAAAACGGAACTTTGTTTATTAAAGGGTTGGGTGATCAGTCTCCAGCGCAAATTCAAATTCATGATGTTCAAGGGAAATTAATTTATCAAACCCACTTTGCTGGCAGCGGTGTAGAGTTGGATAGAAGTGTAATTCAAAATTCTGGTATTTATTTTTTAACTGTTAATGGCGCTGCGGGCAAACAAACCATGAAGTTGGTGGTTCAATAAAAAATAGATGAAAGTGCATGAATAATGAATTGAAAAGGGCGATACGTGCGAATGTTACTTTTTCTAATTACGATCTCGATTTTGTGGTGTCGTTTTTTAAAGTAGTGCAGCTGAAACCAAAACAAAATTTTTTACTGCAAGGTAAAAAATGCGATTCGGTGGCTTTTGTGCAATCGGGAACGCTTCGTGCGTATTCGCTCAATGATAGGGGAGAAGAAAGTGCTTGTTATTTTGCACATCAAAATGAATTTATTACTTCAACAAAAAGCTTCCATACTCAACTTCCTTCTACTTTAAATATTGAAGCAATAAAACCTACAGAACTTTTGGTGATTAGTAAGCAAGATTTAGAGCAAATTTATTTCATACTTCCTAAAATGCAGGAGTTTACCATTAAAGAAATAAAAAGGATGATGTTGAAAGCGGAAGAACATGCAGCAATGTTTGTCGACGGTGGAAGCGATCAACGATACTCACAATTGTTAACACAGAAATCGAAATTTGCACAATCGGTACCCAAACAATACTTCACTTCTCTTATAGGCGTTTCCCCTCAATATTTGTGTCTACTGAGAAAAAAAATAAAGAAATTTTTTTATTAGTGATTTTACACCGTCTCGCCGAGGGAAAAGAACCCTCGGCGAGGCGGTGTAAAAAAATGACCCCGACAGACAATTTCTTGATAAACAAACTATTCAAAAGAAGGCAAATGAAATACTCAATAATGACATTCTTACTTTTGACGACTCAATTCGTGACTGCGCAAATAACTTGGGCAAAAAGTTCAAGCAATTTAATTTTGACAAAGACCATAAATCTATTTGAAGGAACAGCTGTTGGTAGCCCTTCTGTAATTGACGATAGCGATACTTTAAAAATGTTATATGCTGCGGGCGGAACAGATACTAAAGGGCGAATAAGTTATGCTTATTCATTAAATGGTACAACTTGGTCAAAATACAATAATGCAACCCCTGTTTTTGATGTTGGTGGCACTGGTAATTGGGACAGTCATTTTTTGGATACACCAGACTGGTTAAAAGATGGCACAGGATATAAAATGTATTACTTTGGAGATAATGACAACAATGCTGCTGGTGGTGCAATTGGATTGGCTACCTCAAATGATGGTATTAATTGGGTTCGTAGTAGCAATCAACCAATATTATTACCAGGAAATCCAGGTGAATGGGACGGATTATATATTGAGTCGCCATCGGTACTTTATGACGGGGTATCTTATTTTATGTGGTATTCGGGTATTGACACATCTTACCAAGTAAAAATAGGAGTAGCTACTTCACCAGATGGAATTAATTGGACAAAATATGCAGGCAATCCTGTAATTGATGGAGGTTCGATATATTCTTGGGAGGGGTTTTCCATAGCAACACCAACAATAATAAAACGAAATAATCAATTTGAGATGTGGTATTGTGGAGTTTCGTATTATGATATTTTAGACAATAACACTGTTGACACTATTAAGATTGGCTATGCAACTTCAACAAACGGATTGAATTGGACAAAACATCCTGCAAATCCTGTTATGAGTACATACGACAATCCCTACAACATAAATGAAAGCAGGGGGCCTTGGACACCTGATGTTGTATTCAGGCCCTTAGAAAATAAATATTATATGTGGTATGAAACCGCTTATGGCTTTGGTTTGGCAACAGCAAACGATAATTTCCTTCCAACAAATCAAATCAATAGTAGTACTGAAATATTTAATCTATATCCAAATCCGTTTTCTTCCTCGACAACTTTACAGACAGACAATTTTTTAAACAACGCAACCTTGACAGTGTACAATTCATTTGGACAAACAGTACAACAAATAAAGAATATTTATGGCCAGACAGTTACTCTCTCTCGTGACTACTTACCAAGCGGACTGTATCTCGTTCGACTGACACAAGACAATAAAGTAATTGCAATAGACAAATTAGTAGTTAGCGACTGACATATAAGTACGACATAAAAGCACTGGCACTAACACGGGTTTTGCGGTAGTGCGCGGACAGTGCGAATATGGCCCTCCACCTCGCCGAGGGTTCTTTTCCCTCGGCGGTTTTTTGACTCCTGAAGCCTGTGGCTTCAATAAAAAAGAGTTCATTGCAATGATTAAAAAGATAAACGAGGCGAAGCCTCTAAAATGTAAAAATCGCCGAGGGAAAAGAACCCTCGGCGAGGCGGTGATTGCTTTGTGGCCGCTAAAGAGCGGCTCCTCGCAATGACTTGCTGGAAGTAAAGCACATCTATCGTTCATTTCCGGTACAATTCAGGATAACCATTTTTCTAAATTAGAAAATCTCCCTTCGATCTTTATTTTTTTTCCTTTGAAAATTGTTCAAAGTGTTTTGGTTTTTGTTCAAAAACGTGATGAAAAAACTTTGAAATACATTGTTCGAAAAATTTCAAACTAGAAATTTCTTTTCTTAAATTGAAATTAGTGGTATTTCTGTATTCCTTTTGTGCATTGGTTTTTGTGAGTTTTTATTGGTTTTATTTCGCAGGAATTTTCTTGCTTTTATTTATGGAAAAAATCAAAAAAAGTCGTTGATATTCTGCTTGTTCCAAATTTCACCCACCATGAATGCGATGTAACAATCACTATTTTACTCTTGTTGTAGAACTTGCACGAGGCTTAATGGTTGTAAATATGAAAATAAAAATATTTTGTTGCTTAATGTTGCTTGCCATCAGTTCTCAATTGCAAGCACAATGTACCACCACTCCGGTTAAAGAAGCGGTGCGCAATGGTAATTTTGAAGCAGGCTATTTAGGTGGTCCTGTTTTCACCGACGGAAATTCTCCTGTTCTAGATCATCCTGCAAAGGGAACAGGTGGCTTGATGGATTTTGATTCTGATTTGAATTATGGTGGAATGTGGTCGCCAACCGGGCCATGTAAAGGAAGTATAAACAATCAGTATGGAGTAGGTAGAGTTGAAACGCCTGCCTGTGGTGGTGGCGGAAAAAATACAATTTATGGAGCCTATGGCGGCGACAATGGTGCTGCTTATAAAGATCATACCACCGGCACTGATCAAGGTTATGCTTTGTTCATCGATTTTAATGATCCAACGGATGTAGCGCCAAATGTTTGGAAAAAAGCGTGGTCGCAAACGGTGGATGTTTATCCCAATCAAATGTATTATTTCTCGGCTTGGTTCACTCAGTATCGCTTGCAAGGTTCTGTCCCTAAGTTACGTTTTAGAGTAGAGTTTTTAAATGCTGCTGGAACGGTGATTGGTACGCCACAAGTAGTTGGGACAGCTACGCCTTCTCAAGGATGGGTGTTTGATCAGTTTTTGGGAAATTTACTATCTCCTGGTACTGCAGTTAAAGCCAACTTATTTATAGAGGCAGATCCAACGGGAAATAATAATGTTGACGACATTATCATCGATGATATTTCATTTATAAATTCTTGTCAGAATGTTGCCACATCAAATTCATACACTATTAAATTCGCTGTTGATTCTATTAACCTCTGTACTTCTGGAGGAACATATTTAGCGCAGGTTTTAAAAAATAATGGAACTAATTTAACCTTGGCCGGAAAAACACTTACTTGGTATCGTGGGGCAGGTGCCGTACAAACTGAAATTACGGCATGGGCCAATCAACTCAATCCTACCATCACTGATGCAGATGTGTATAGAGTGTGCGTGAACGATCCTGTGAATGGCTGTCCGATGAGCGCCACCATTGTTGCGCATGAAGTTATTGCTTACACACCGCTCGATGTTGTGCTGTGCTCATCAGCAAGTTATTTGTACGATGTAGGTTATACTTTTCCAAATCCTACAATGACTATCGCTTGGTCGGGTCCGTCGGGAGCGGGTTCCGGACAAACCTATTCGGCCAATAAAATTGGTGTGCACAATGTGGTAGTCACTCCAATTGGAGCGCATCCAGGCTGTGCATTGAATAAATCATTTACAGTTTCTACCAATATTCCAACAGCGCCAACTTTAACATATTGTGATGGTGGAGGAGTTGCAATTGCATTAACAAAAGGCGATGCCAAATTGTACAAATGGTCAACATCATCCACCATGACGCCAATCCTAGGCGCAGGAACAAGTGTTCCCTTTACTCCAGCAACGGGTACTACAGGTAACATTACTTTGTGGATGCAAAGTGCCAATTCAACCCCTTTAGGAACTGTGGGCGCAACAACAGCTGGAGGCTTTACTAAAAATGCGCCCATGAGTTTTATCACCACGAAACCAACAGTGCTAAATTCTTTTATCGTGAGTGCGCCCAATTTCGCTTGTCCTTGGGTGGGTGGTGCTCAAGCCACATCAGTCCCTGTTACTTTTGATTTAACGGGAAAAACTTCTTACACTCAAAATGTAAGTTGCACCACACCCACTACAATAACGCCCAATTGGGATTTGCCAACAGGTGCTTACACCTTAAGTACCACTTTCAATAACTTATATTTTAATACAGGAGGAACCACTAATTTGGGATCTGGTACTGTTGTGATTACTCCTAACGCAAATGGCTTCATCGGACAAAGTGTGGTGTTTAGTGGAAGCGATGCCTGTGATCCGGTGCCTGTTGTAATTACAGCAGTGAATTGTTGTGCAGCTCCAACAGACGTTCCAGCAATTGATGCAGTAGCAAGTGTTTTAACGGTGTGTGTACCAAACAAAGCATCCATCGTTTCAACTGGTGGATTAAACGCTGCTTTAGATTACAAATGGCAAGTGAGTCATAATGCTGGTACAACTTGGACGGATACTCTTGCTGCTGGAGTGGTAGGAGCCACTGGAAAAGTTTCTTTAACAAATATTGTTGGCGCAGGTTCCTATCGTTTGGTAGTTGCGTTAACAGGTAATTTATCAAAAACTTGTGTGAAAACGATTGATGCCGTTGTAGTTGTGAAACCATTGCCTGCTAACATTACTGTGGCTGTTACCCCAAACAAAACACAGTTTTGTGCGGGCGATGCTCACACGCTTTTAGCTACTGCAACAACAGGTTCCACTTTTCTGTGGAAGTATGATGGTGCTGGCACAACAGCAACAATTAGTGGTTTAACAACCGCGGGCACTCACAATTATAAAGTGATTGCAACATTGAATGGATGTGTGGATTCGTCGGCAATGAAAAGTATTTTGGTTGATCCAATTGATGTTGTTAATATTTTACCTGCTGGTCCTTTTTGTAATTCTGATCCAGCGTATACTTTAACATCGGGCACGAGTGCAATTGCTCCCGGACTGTGGAGTGGCTCTGGCATCAGCAATGTTAATACTGGAATTTTTTCTCCAGGCTTATTAACTTTCGGTACGTACGAAGTGAAATATACTTCGGGAGGTGCTTGTCCGGTGAGCGATTCCATTGACATTGTAATTTCAAATAGTGTTAGCTTAAGCATCACTTCAACAAAAACGAATTATTGTCAAAATGATAAATTGGATACCATTGAAGTGAATACTTTGGGTGGAATTTTTAGCACTTCAAGTGGTCAAGGGATGGTGGATGCTAATTTTGGTTATTACAATCCGAAGTTAGCCAACGTTGGAAATGATACCATTTGGTATAGAAAAGGTGGAGCGTGTGGCGACACTGCATTTAAAGTGATCACAATTAATGCAGTCGACACTGCTAAAATCACAACGCTGCAAGTTTATTGTCAGGCTCAAGGTTCTGTGAATTTAAAATTAGAAAGCGTTTCAGATGCCGGAATATGGAGTGGCACCGGAATCACCAATGGAGCAACAGGGGCTTTTAATGCTGCAATAACTGCTGGAACATATTTAATAACTTATACCACTACAGGCGCCTGCGCATATGTGGATACTGCATCGGTAGTAGTGGTGAAGGCAATGACCGCCAACATTGTTCAAACATCCGTTTCATTGTGTGAAGACACTACAACGTATCAAATTCAGTTAACAGGATCAACACCCGGAGGAGCGTGGATTTCTGTTCCTGGCGGAGTGGTAAGCGCCACTGGGCTGTTTGATCCTTCGTTAGCAACAGCAGGAACAACCTACAAAGTTTATTATGTAGCAGCAGGTGCTATGCTCAGCTGTAGCGCGGTGGATAGTGTAGACATTACGGTTGTTGCACGTGAAGACGCAAGTATTGTTACTGTCAATCAAACGATGTGTATCAGCGATTCCGCAATAACAATTAATGCACTAAACCCTGGAGGATCGTGGAGCGGAGTAGGAGTGATCAAGGGTGGGTTTGATCCGACATTGGCTGGAGCAGGCGGACCTTATACCATAAACTATACGTTGAACGGAATCAGCGGACAATGTCCCGATGTGCAACAAATTCAAATGGCTGTGATGGCGCCAATAGATGCGAACATCGTAGCAGCTGG
>CANFBW010000080.1 GCA_947444925.1 Flavobacteriales bacterium
AGTAATACTATTATTTAAAAAACATTTACTATCTTCGAAACAACAAAGAGCGATGCCGCTTCAAATGTGACACAGCGCTCAGTAAACCGCGCTTTAAAAAAATGAATACATTAAACAATAGGCGATGAATCACACAATCTTCAACAACACAAAAGCTTTGATATCTTTTGGAATGGAAATCTAATCGCATCAGAAAAGATCATCTTCGGCGGAGAAAACTTTGATGCAATGTTACGATTCGGAGAATCATATGGGACTAAATTAGACGATATCCGATTTTATAATCGTGCAATCACGGTAGAAGAAATTGCAGAACTATATCAACTTCCAAGTTCCTGTTCAGCAAATGGCATTGAAACCGACTTTAATGTCTCTAAAGAAACCAAACAGATTAATAGCTATTATGACCTGTTTGGACAAGAAATAAAAACACTTGAAAATTACTCAGGCATTTTATTTATTCTTTATTCAGATGGTAGTTATCAAAAAACATTTAAATAAATTACTTAACGACAACAAAAACAGGGGACAGGTCAATCACCTCGCTTAGCATTCTTCCCAAACCAAAAGATTTAGGCTTGTGTAGTAGGAAATAGAATTTGTAAATATTAGAGACAGCGACGGCCCAATTCAAAACGCACAAAACAAGACAAAAAAATGCCCAGGCTGCGGGGGGCATAAACCTGGGCATTGCTACTACTTGGTATGAAAAATCATTATTGAATCGTATTTTATTACTAAACATATAGCACATCGATCCCTTGGTATATTGCTACTACATCTTAATTATCGGCAAGTATACTTGATCATTATTTTTTTGAATTTGAAGTATAAAATATCCAGAAGGTAAGTTTTCACCAACTGCACCTCCTGCATTCACAGCACCACTCTCCACCACTTTTCCATCCACCGAAATTATTTGATACAAACCATTGTACCCAGCAACGGTGAAGCTTCCAGTGGAAGGATTAGGGAATACTGAATATTGCGCAGCCTCTTCTAAAGTTACCGCTGAGGTTTGTACTGAGCCACAATTTTCGTCGGCAATTTTAAGGTATTCCATTTGAATGGTTCCGGTAAATGCCGATACCGCAGATCCATCTTTATACAATGGTGGCCATGCCGTACCCCAACCTGCATTAACACTCATGTAAACTTTGGTAATGTTATTTTGATCAACATTGCACGCACAGCCGTATTGATTGGTGAAATTTCCGTCAAAATCAATTACGTAGTCTGTCCAGGTAGTGGTTGCTTCAATACTATTTTTCTTAAGATTTCCTGAAGAATTCCATCCAGCAAGATTTGAATTTGAAACTATATCTCCTTTGCCATCCATAAAAGAAGGTTGAAGAATTACTTTACTAGAAGCCTTCACACGCAAATACATTTTTTTCGACAACACTGCTCCATTGGTGAAATCAACGGGCGTTTTCAATGTAAGCACCCCTGCGTCCCAAGCACCAGTAGCGTTGCCCGTGAGCACCCATGCACCGCCGCTTGAACTGCTTACTAAATTGCCTGAAGCGGTAGCAGAACTGTATTCACTTGATGAATTAAATTGCAAGTCGGCACAAATACCAACGCCACATGCAGCCTTCCCAGTTGTACCTCCTGTACATTCACCGGCGCAACCTTCCAACTTCGCTGTTCCACCCCATTTTCCGCTGCAGTCTTTTGCGCAACCTGCATTGAATACTTTTCCCGTTGTACCTCCAGCACATACAGCGCAAGAGTCGAGTTTTGCTGTGCCATTAGCGGTACCGTTGCAATCTATAGTACAAGTAGAATTAGGTACAACACCAGTATTTCCTCCCGAACATTTTCCGCAAAAATCTACCGATGCCGTTCCGCCATTTACACCATTACAATCTGGTCCATTGCACGACGCTTTCAATGCATCCAATTTACTTTTAATGGCAGGTGTTCCTTCCATAAAAGTTTTAATAGTATTGGCCATAGTTTGATGCGCTTTTGTAGTTGGATGCGTCCAATCGTTGCCAAAGTCTTGTTGATTAACCAACACCCCTCTTAAATCAATAAAGTATATGTCATCACCTTTTGCTTTTCTAGTTGCTACCATTTGTTTTAAGGCATCGTTACCAACTTGCCAACCGCGTACAGCCAACAAAGAACTCAACACTATAAAAGTAGCCTTCGGATTTTTTTGATACACCAAATCAATAAATTGATTGTAGCGCGCAATGTAATTGGTAGTGGTAATTACTCCCGCATTGTAATTTCCGTCTGCCCAATCGTTGGTACCCAAACAAGTAAAGAAAAAATCAGCGCGCCAAGCATCAGCCGCAAAATCATATTTGGTATTCCATCCTGCTTTAGCCCATCCCGGATAATAGCTTTTAAATTCCCATTCATCGGAAGCTTTTGCTTCGGGAAGAGAATTATCAAGATTTACCGCCATCCCTTGTCCCGAATGTGACTCTACTCTATATTCAGCAGCCATGTCTCTTGAAAGCACTGGAGCATATGATTTGTAAGCATTTTGTTCCCAGCCTGCAGCCAACCACGTTCCTTTTCCATCGTTCCATGTTGAAGAAAAATTCTCGGCAGCGAAGCCACATGTTATTGAATTTCCAACGAACTCAAATTTCAAACACGGACGCGCATTAGGCGCTACAATGTCGCCGCCTGTAATTACAAATCCGTTAAAAGATAAGTCAACACCGTTGGCTTCAACCCTTCTTGAAATCATTATTTCGTGCACACCTGCAGAGAGTCCGCTCACCACAATTTGAGTGACCCCATTTACATAAACCGGACTACCCCCATCAATAGTATAAAGTACATGAACTAGGTTAGCACCTGCATTCAACGTATTGGTGAAATTTGCGGTAATGCCCGTACCATTAAATTTCGCTTTCAAGTACAATGAAGGCCAATTGCAAATTGGCGCCAACGGATTGGCATAGTTCCAACGTCCGAAATACTGAATGTTGGCATTGTTGGCGGCAATGGATTTAGTTTGCGCCAACGAAACAAACGAGAAGCCGCTGAGTAGCAATAAAAATAATAGTACTTTTTTCATAAAAATAGTTTTTGGTTAGTATACCCTAAAGCTATTTCTACTTCCTTCAAATTCATTGATAGAAATGTTGCAATACTTGCGAAAACTTGAAATAACAAGTGATGCAAAACGAAATACATAAAATGCAAAGTGTTTTTTACTTTACAATTTGGACAACAATAGAAGATTAAGCAAAGCAATGGGTTTCACAGATCTGCACAGAAAAATATTTTTGATCTGTGGAGATCTGTGAAATCTGTGGGACCTTTACAATTAAATGAATTACTGTATTTTATTTTGCTGGCACTTCCGCGGCGGGCGCCACCACTGGTGCTGCTACAGTGCACAACCCCAATGTTGCTTTCATTTCTGCAGCTGTACGATCGTTCTTAAACATCACAATTAACTCCCACGTTTTTTCATCTAACCACAATCCCTTACCCGTCAAACGCAAATCCCAAATCGCAATTCCGCCCTTTGACGAAATCGTAGCAATATCAATTAAATGGTTGTGTAAGCAAGCGCCACCTACTGCCCAAAATGCAATCCCTGAAAACATCAGGAACTTCTATTTTATTTCATGCCTTTTATATTCCTTGCAAGTATCAGCGCAAGAGGAACACTGTGCTAAAAACACGGCTAAGATTAAAATGACTAGACAACCAGATACAAAGTATATAGAAATGTGTCGTGCGAGCTAGGCGTAGTATTGGAGACGAGCAACAACTATCAAAGAAATTATACTGCTTTTGCTTTCAATTACTCGATTGATCTCACAAAGTATAAATAACCTTTGTTTTCAAACACCAGAAAACTATCTATATCCCTTCACCGCTTCAACGAAACAACGCACCGCATCGGGATTGGTATCTGGATACAAGCCGTGACCGAGGTTCGCAATGTGACGCGTGCCCTTGAACTGATCCAGCATCGCGTGTGTTTGCTTTTCAATTTCAGCAAAAGTACCATACAAAGCACAAGGATCTAAATTGCCTTGTAAGGTTTTATGTACACCAATCAACTGTCGTGATTCAGCAATGTCCATATTCCAATCCAATCCAATGGTATTGCAATTCAGCTGCCCCATTTCAGCACGCGCAAAAAACGCTCCTTTCGCAAAAACAGTGATGGGCACTTCGGTGATGGCATCGCAAATTTGAGCGATGTATTTTAAGGCGAATTCTTTGTATTGAGTGGGAGACAAAATACCTGCCCAGCTATCGAAAATCTGCACCATATCGGCACCCGAAGCGATTTGCGCCTTCAAATACAAAATGGTAGACTGGGTAATTTTATCCAATAAAATGTGTGACATCGCGGGTTCGGTGTACAGCATTTTTTTCGCCTTCGAAAAAGTTTTGCTACCACTTCCTTCTATCATGTATGAGAAAATCGTCCAAGGCGCACCAGCAAAACCAATCACAGGAACGCGTCCGTTCAATTCTTTTTTGGTGATCTTGATAGCGTCTAAAGTATAGGCAAGCTTTTCGTAAGGATTGGGAATGATGAGCTGATCAATGTCTTTTTGAGATTTAATGGTTTTTTCAAACCACGGACCTTTGTTCTCCAGCATTTGATACGTCAAACCCATCGCCTCTGGAATCACCAATATGTCAGAAAAAATAATCGCAGCATCAACACCCAGTAAATTCACGGGCTGAATGCTCACCTCAGCGGCAAGTTCAGGTGTTTCAACAAGTTCTTTGAAACCCGATAGTTTTTCACGCACATCGCGGTATTCCTTTAAAATTCGTCCCGCCTGACGCATCAACCAAACCGGAGTACGTTCTGTGGCCTCTCCTCTTGCGGCTCTTAATATTAAATCGTTTTGAAAAGACATGTGGAAAATTTAGGCTGCAAAAATGCGAAAACTATGGGATATAACCGTCAGAGAATAGTAAATATTACATTCTTTGAAAATACAAAGTTTGTAAAACAGCGTGGACGGCAGAATCGCTTTCTGTGGCGCTGAACTGCCATTGCATTTCCCTTGCCTCCATTTTAATGATATTCGTCACCAACACGCTATCGCTTGTGCTTGAGAACAATTTAAGAGAAGTACAAGACGTGAATTCCCACTTGTTCAAGGGCGACAGTTGATTGGCAAAACGCAACTCCATGCTGCCATCTGCATACATCAACAAATTGTCACGATACAAAACTTTTTTCACCATCGATGTATCGCCCACAGTGTAGGTTTTTTCAATGCGCAAAAGCCTCCAACTTTCCAACACATTGCAATTGTTGTACGCCACGCAAGAAGTGCTTTTAGTGATTTGCTCACAAGTGTGTTCTTGAGTACAAGATTCTGCAAAAAACAGAAATACAGACAAAACAAGAATAACGCAATTTTTCATAACAGGTTCAAAGGGACTCTAAAATACAATTAAATACTGCACGCATACAACTATTTTGCAATTACGCCACTGCTGAGAACACCACTGTATGCAGTTGAACCATGCGTCCCTGCATGTCGGGACGCAGAGGATCAGGGTATACCGTATAACTCAAATTTGTAAAACCCGCCTCCCGTAAAAGCGCTTCAACTTCCAACAAAGGTCGGAGAATGAAGCCATGTTGTGTGATCGCAGAAAGCAAGTCCATGTCTTCTTTGGTGCGCATGCCGATAAAAAGTTGGCCCCCCGACTTCAGCACGCGCTTCAGCTCGGCGGCTGCGGCTGGCGCATCGTCCCAAAAATAAATAGTATTGATGGTAAACACCATGTCGAAACTACCTGCTTCAAAAGGCATTTGATGAATGTCGCCGTGCACAAAGCGAGCGCCATTTTGCTGCACTTCGGCTGCGCAAAGGGACTCTGCCGCCGCCACCATATCCGCTGAATAATCCAAACCCGTATACTGAGTTTGCCGCATAATTTCTTTAGAAGTGACCCCGTTGCCAAAACCAATCTCCAGCAAGCGCTGTCCCAGCAATTCAGGTAGGTGCTTGCGCACACCCGCATACATTGACGCATTGCCCTTGTTCATGAATTCGCCAATTTTCAATCCTTGCGCTCCTTCAGGTTTTCTTAGGTGTTTCGCGATGTCGGCCGGATTTTGCTTTTGTTCACTCATAGTTCTTAAAAATAAAATAAAAAAGATAAATTCGCAGCGCTATACTTCATTAAAATATTAGATATGACAAAGTTGACCAACCTTCCATCATGGAAAAACCTACAGTCGCACCACGCTAAAATTCAAGAACAACAAATGCGTGATTTGTTTGCTGCCGATAAAAACAGATTTGATAAATATTCACTGCAACTAAATGACATTTTGGTTGACTTTTCAAAAAACAGAATCACCGAAGAAACACTTCCGCTGCTTATTAATCTTGCGAAAGAAAGCGGACTGCGCGAAAGCATCGATGCGATGTTCTCAGGCGAAAAAATAAACAACACTGAAAAAAGAGCAGTTTTACACACCGCCTTGCGCAACAGATCCAACCGCCCTGTGCTTTTTGAAGGACAAGATGTAATGCCGGGCATCAACGCTGTATTGGCGAAAATGAAAGGCTTTTGCGAAAAAGTACACTCAGGTGCTTGGAAAGGATATACCGGCAAAGCCGTTACCGACATTGTAAACATTGGCATTGGCGGATCTGATTTGGGCCCATACATGGTCACAGAAGCATTGAAACCATACGCAGTAAAAGGATTGAACATTCATTTTGTATCTAACGTTGACGGCACACACATGGCCGAAGCGCTGAAAAAAGTGAATCCCGAAACAACTTTATTTATCGTTGCTTCAAAAACATTTACAACCCAAGAAACCCTTACCAATGCTGAAACAGCAAAACAATGGTTGTTGGCAGCAGCGAAAGATGAAGCAGCAGTAGCCAAACATTTTGTGGCGCTTTCAACCAACGCAAAATTGGTGAGTGGCTTCGGCATCGATACCAACAACATGTTTGAATTTTGGGATTGGGTTGGTGGAAGATATTCACTGTGCTCGGCAATTGGTTTGTCTATCGCACTCTACATCGGCTTCGACAATTTCGAAGGCGTATTGCAAGGCGCACATGAAATGGACGAGCATTTCCGCACCGCCGATTTCGACCAAAACATTCCTGTTATCCTGGCGGTATTGGGCGTTTGGTACAACAATTTTTTCGACGCCGATTCACACGCCATCTTGCCTTACGACCAATACATGCACCGCTTTGCCGCATACTTCCAGCAAGGCGACATGGAAAGCAACGGTAAAGGCGTTACCAAATCTGGTGAAACAGTTGATTATTCAACAGGTCCAATTATTTGGGGCGAGCCTGGCACCAATGGCCAACACGCTTTTTACCAATTGATCCACCAAGGCACCAAATTGATTCCTTGCGACTTTATGGCGCCCGTGCAATCACAAAATCCGATTGGCGACCACCACGCTAAATTATTGGCCAACTTCTTCGCACAAACAGAAGCCTTGATGAAGGGCAAAACAAAAGAAGAAGCCAAAGCTGAATTAGAAAAAGCAGGACTCTCAGCGCAAGAAGTAGCAGAACTTACTCCACACAAAGTATTCAGCGGAAACCGCCCTACCAACTCCATCTTCTTCAAAAAGCTGACACCAGCGACCTTGGGCGCTTTATTAGCGATGTACGAGCAAAAAATATTTGTACAAAGCGTAATCTGGGACCTCAATGCCTTTGATCAATGGGGCGTTGAATTGGGAAAACAATTGGCAAACTTAATTTTGCCGGAATTGAATTCTTCCGACACCATTACCAGTCACGACAGTTCAACCAACGGACTAATTGCCTACTACAAAAAGAACAAGTAAGTAAATTCATAAAAAAAGCCGCTCCACAAAACTGGAGCGGCTTTTTTATTTCGTCAATTCAGCGCTAATTCTTCACAAATTTGTGGTAGAAAACCTCCCCTGTTGCTGTACTCATCTTGAGCACATAAACACCGGCCGCCATATTTTGCACATCGATGTCGCGCGCTGTACTTTGCAGCACCGTCATTCCAGCAAGATCAAAAATTTCAACACTGGAAAAATCAATATCTGATTGTATGCGTACAACCTCAGTCGCCGGATTTGGATAAATGCTCGTTGCAGTGATATCGCTCAGCTCTTCCGCAGACGTATATGGTGTTGCAATACTGTTGATGGCCGCCAGCAAAGAATACTGACCAGTGACATCATTCGACAATTCCCAAATCATCACCCCGCCATAGCCGTTTTTTTTGGCATAGGTCGTTTTGCTTTTGATCGTCGCCACACCGTTGTAATAGATGATATTGCCAATCACGTCGCTGTTCCAGGCCGACGAGTACTTCGCCATAATGGCCGAATACGCTTTGTTACCCGAATCACCATTCCAACCATAACCGTAGAAAGGAAGTCCCAAAGTAATTTTGCTTTTACTCAATCCTTTGTTCGTCCAAAAATTAAGCGATGTTTGCGCATAACTCATTGAGGAATGCTGTCCGGGTGTATTGCTCCACGAGCCCGTGGCATCGTAGGCCATTACATTGAGAAAGTCGAATTTTTGTAAAGTGCTGTTCAATACGTTATTTCCGCCATAGTCGTGCTTGAGTGCCGCCGTCACCAGTTTACCTCTATTGTTGCCGTGCATTGATGCTACAAGAGCAGTAACAAATCCGTCGTAATCACTATTAATGGCAGGCCCTTCCAAATCCACATCAACGCCATCCAAATTGTATTGATCAACGTAAGCTGATATTTTTTGCACAAAGGCTGTTCTGTTGGCCGACTTAATAAGATTGAAATAATACCCACGTATAGTCGCATTTTCTGAAGCGCCACCTCCACCGAGAGAAATCAGCACCTTCACTCCTGCCGCATGCGCCTTCGTCACCAAGGTGCTCAGACCAGTGCTCGACTCCGTCATGATCCCCGCTGAATTTGGATTTTGAAACGCGAAATTGATGTGGCTAACTTTGGAATAATCAAAACTGTTGGCAAAAGTGGCCACGCTGATC
>CANFBW010000081.1 GCA_947444925.1 Flavobacteriales bacterium
TGCGTTGCACGCGACACTGCCGTAGCAAGCATCAGCTCTTCATTGTCGCTCAACATTAAAAGTTCTGATGCTGACAAATCGCTCTGTCAAGGAGAAAAACTAACGCTTTCTGAACCCAACTTTAAAGCGAGTGATGGTTATACTTTCTCGTGGCAAAACGGTGCCGCAAGCACTGAACATTTCGAAACAAACACTGCCGGTAAATACACTTTACTAATCGAAAAAAATGGCTGTAAAGGCAGCGCAGAAATTGATATTACAGTCAATGCATTGCCTACAATTGTGCTACCCGACAACCTCAATATTTGCAATGGAGACAGCATTGCGATCAATGCTTCGGTTGAAAATAACGTTGCTCTGCTTTGGAATACCGGAAACACCAGCACATCCATCTTTGCTAAAAACGAAGGCAAGTACAGCGTGCTAGCAACCAATAACATTACACAATGCAGCCAGCGTGACAGCACAAATATATCCATCAATCCTCTGCCCAACTTTCACTTTACCAATGACACACTCGTTGCTTGCAATGGTGACGCTATCAAATTAGAAGCAACACCCATCCTAAACAATTCAAATTATTTATGGAGCAATGGTGCAACAAGCACTCAAAACAGCACAACAACAGCAGGAATTTTTTGGCTGCAAGTCACAAATCCACTAACACAGTGCTTTCACCGCGACACAGTTTTTGCTGACTTTACCACCATACCAGAGGTACATTTAGGGAGCGATACCACTATTTGTGAAAAGGGACTCGACCTAAGTGTTGCCAATCCCAACAAAAGTGCTTACAGCTATTTATGGTCTACCAAACAAAGCAGTCGCAGCATATACGTAACAACAGAAGGAAGCTATTTTGTAAAAGTATCGCTCGGCACATGCTCAGCCGCTGACACCATTGTTGTTAAAGTAAAAAGTACCCCGCAATCCACCCTAAAAAACAGCGACCTTGGCGATATCACTCCTTGTTTTGAAATGGAGCGAAACCATATACTCGTCGCCAATGATGACCCATCACTAAACTACACTTGGTTTATCAACGATGAACTTAGTATCGAAAAATCAAATAGCATCGCTGTGTTTCGAGCAGGAAAATACGAAGTATTCATCAGCAACGGCATATGTCCAATGGTAAAAGACAATATTAAAATCAGATCATTTTGCCCCACCAATTTCTATGTTCCCAATGCAATGATTTACGGGAGGTCAGGCGAAAATGGTTCGTTTAAAGTATATGGCAATGTGCCAAGCGACCAATACAGTTTACTTGTATTCAATCGGTGGGGCGAATTGATTTTTGAATCCTACAATCCCAACGACGTTTGGAATGGCACCTACAATGGACAACAGGTGCAACAAGATGTTTATGTATGGAAGATCACCTATCTGGAAAATAAAATTAGCGGTCACCAAATGCTTACATCAAAGATTGGACACGTTACCGTGCTGAACGATTAGACAAACCCGACGAATTTAAATATGAACAGAAAAAACAAAGCCCTTGATCACTCAAGGGCTTTGAAATACTGTTTAGTCGGACAAGCGTTAAAGCAATATTTTTTCAGCATTGAAATCGAAAAAACAACCTTTTAAATACTAGCCTTGCATGCAACTGCACTGCACCTATTGAACAGTTTATTTTTTCTCTTTCAAACATACATTGTATTGCATTGAAACTTCATGCCCTACACTTTGGCTATTCACGATCGCTTTGTCAACTGCATACAACGAAACATTTCCGCAAGGATATGCATTACCCGCAGTAGCTATTGTAAAACTAGTGCCTGGCAGTGCAACCGTATTGTTAGTTCCTGAAGGATCAGCAGTTCCGGTTCCCCAAGTACTGGCAAAAGACCAATAGTACAAGTGCTTATCATACACATAAAAATGGCCAGTAATTGAATCGCCTTTAGCATAATGCGTACAATCACCACTGTCATCAATTTCTAATTGAATCACTGGGTAAGTATTGTCCATTTGTATACTTTTTGTAAACGTTCCTGCAACCGTATCCACTTCCATTGAAATTAAAAACTTATCATTTGTTCCTGGACTAAATCTCGCCAACACATTCAAAGTGTTTTTTGCCGGATCCAAGAAGTGGTAATAGCCTGCAGCATCAGGTGCTTGTGTAGTGTACTGCACCCACGGTGCAAATGGCAAGAAACCTACCACTGTAAAAACATCATTAGCATAATATGAAGTGGCATCGGCAAGGTTAGTAATTTTAATTCTGTAGCGGTAACCAGTAAAAGAAGGACCATTCAAAACAACCACTCCACCAAATGGTGCAGCCGAAGGAACTGACAAACCATTGTATGCAAAAAACGCACCTGCAGTAGTCAAACCAACAGAATCGTCAACATGAGCAACGTCTATACCTCCAATGATGTTAAACAATGGAATTACTTTTCCAGGATGCAATGGAATTCCTGGTTTTATCTGCACGTGACGATCAAGTCTATTGCCATAATATTCCAATTTATTTGGATTGGTTGTAGATGGCGCAACATTCCAAGACAATACGGCTCTAACTCTAATTACCTTAGGACTGGTGCAAAATCTGCGATGAAAAGTTGCATCCAACGGCAAAGTCACCGAGTAGCACAAATGATCTCCTTTCATCTTTATATCGTGTACACTCAATTTGACGGTATTGATATATTGCCATGAACATTTGTCGTCCCAGTCTACCCAAAAAGCAATGTACTCCGTACTTCCAGGCTGACATAAATTCCCTATATACCCGGCTTGCTTCTTTATACTTATTGTAGCCACTAAACTTTCAGTAGCATAATCTAAGCCCAAGCATTCTAATTCTTCATAATCTACATTTGCTTTAGACGCATCAATTGGAAAGGCAATTATTTTGTCAATCAACGGATTGATATCAATTTTCAACTTTTCGAGCATCGCTTTATCCAACATCGTTATTTCCGAAGTAGGATACTGAATCATGTTGACCATCTTCTTATATACGGTGCGCAAAGCAGGGACTTTCAATTCGTCGTAATTCTTGAGCAATTCAGTCAGTGAACTGTTTACTTCTTGAGGCATCAGTTGATTAACGTCAAGTTCGGCAATTTCAAAAAGTTGTTTTGCAGTAAGGTTTGGAGAAGTGGTTGCCAAAGTAAAATACTTTGTCAAGTCGATGTTGGTGTTAATTGGAGAAAACTTCCAAAATGGTTTCAGTTGCACATCACAATCCATTCTTCCCCCCCATGTTGGCAACCAATTGGGTGATGCCGCAGGAGGATTCATACTCCATGATAAAATCGCCCTTAACGTTGGCAACAAAGGAGATTCACAAACCGAATATTTTACAGTCTTTTTTTTAAGTGTCGCCACATACTCAATGGGAAAAATAGAATGACCTAAACAATCTTTTTCGTATGGGATATCGTGCACGTTTACTGCAACACTACCTTGATCAATAAATCCCATGCCATCGTGGAAATCGAGATAAAAGCGCACAAATTCGAAGGAGCCGTGATGACACAAATCACTACCATAACCCGAAGTTCTCTTAATGGAAAAAGTAGCTTCCATATTGGTTGTATCGGGATTATAGCCCACGCAATTCAGTTGCTCATAGCTTGTGTCACTCGACAATTTTAGTACTGCTTTCAATTTACTCTCCGGAAAGGAGCCAAAATAGTTGGCGTTTTTCGCCAGTAACTCTTTGTACTGTGCGCGTTCAGTTGGCACCACAACTGAACTTTGATCTGAATCTTTATTGCTCATAGTTTTACTTTTTTTAGTGCTTACTCTTGATTGGATTTTCAGCGTCCTCCATATTGAATTGTATTGCGTTCATCAAATAATAACCGTCACAAGCATTGACTAAGAAAAGAGATGTCCATCCGCAATCTATTCCCTTGTGAGGTGCGGAGTTTTAAAACTAAGAGATGAGAAATATTCTACAGATATCCACAGTCACAACATTGCGTGATTTTGAACAAAAAAGAGGAAACAGTATCCAACAAACACAGTATAAGAAGAAAGTCACACACAATAAAGAAAGCAACTATCGCCATTGACAATATGTGATTTTCCTGTTTTGAGTTTGTCTAAACAACCACGAAATTGGTACTGCAATGCAATAGGTGGTGACGTAATTTAACAACAAAATTGCAAACCATACAAGCACCCACTTACACTAATTCTGAACGACTATGGATTCAAAATGCATAAAGAAAATAAAAATGAAAAAACTGGGCACCCTCCTATTCGTTGTATTAAACATAGCTATGTTGAATGCACAAAACTTCACCCTTGGTACTTTACCCGACATTCAAAACTTGACGGTGAACGATGTTCAAGCGGCAAAGTATTACAATGAAATGCAATATTTCATTGACAACAAAACAGCACTCAACCTACAATTTGTTTCCTCATTAGGTGACAACACCACTTACGGATACAACAATTACCAAAGTCCGGCCGCCGATTTTCAACGCGCCAAAAACGGATTCAATATGCTGAAAAATGCGGGCATACCCTACTCTCCTTGTATAGGCAATCACGATATGGACTACGTACCGTGTATGGACAAGCAGGAATTGTCACTAAATCGCTTCAACCAATATTTTCCGGTGAGTGAATATTCAAGCACACCAAATTATGGCGGTTCTTTTAGAAACATGGCGAACAACTACTTTTTGTTCAGTGCATCAGGAATGGACTTTATTGTGGTTACCATACAGTCGCACGACCCACATGCTTTTTACGACCAAACATCCATCGCTTGGGCCAACGGTGTTTTGGACCAATACCCAAACAGAAGAGCCATTTTAATGACGCACGATTTTTACGACAACAGAGGTTTAATTGCCGACGTAGTAAAAAAACACGACAACTTGTTCATGGCTATCTGCGGACACACTTGCGCTCGTGAATCCTATTGGACAGAATTGTCTCCTGGCGGAAATATCGTTCATGTATTGGTGACCGATTACCAATGCGATGCCGACAAAGGTGCTACGTTGAGATACTATACTTTTAAACCAGCTGAAAACAAAATTTGCGCTTACACTTACAATGCACCTACCAAGACCTTTGAAACCGATGCCAATTCACAATTTTGCATGGATTATACAATGGTAGCCAACGCGCCTTCCATTACTTTGTCGCAAAGCGGAGCGATCAATGAAGGTGCCGAAAACGGAAAATCCTTCACTGTTACTTTAGCGAAAGATCAATTTGTTGCTAATCTTACTAAAGCCAACTGGTCTGTTTCAAATTTACCTGCAGGCGTTAGCGTAGCCTCTGTAACACTCACCAGCGCTACAGAAGCCACCATTACCTTAAGTGGTTCATCTACCATAGGAACATACAGCAGTGACATCACAACAGTATCGGTGACAGCTTTAAAAGCAGAATTACTATCTGGACTCACCAATGTAACAGCCAACAAAGGAATTTCTTTAAGCAAAGCTCCATTTCCTATCCCAGGCAAAATTGAGTCAGAGGGATATACCAGTATGTTGGGCGTTCAATTGGAAACATGCACAGATGCAGGTGCTGGACAAAACGTTGGTTATATTGATGCCGGCGACTGGATGAACTACAAAGTTAACGTGGCAACAACGGGAACTTACACCCTCAGTTTTAGAGTAGCATCCACCGCAGTTGGAAAATCAGTACTGCTTCAAAACAGCAATGGATCTACTGTTTATGGCACCATCAATTTGCCCAATACAGGCGGCTGGCAAACGTGGCAAACCGTTTCAGCGGTGGTACAACTCAATGCTGGAGCGCAAGAAATTGTTGTGGGTTCAGCAACAGGAGGATTTAATTTGAACTGGATGGAATTTACGAGCACAAGCGCTACTCCATTTATTACTCTATCACAAACAGCAAGTATCAAGGAAGCCGAAGAAGACGGGAAAACCATCACCGTTACTGTGCACAATGATAAATTCACAGCAAACATCTCCAACGTAAACTGGACTATCACCAACCTTCCCACTGGCGTAAGTGTAGGCAGCATCGTTCAAAGCAACGATACGGTTGTTGTCATCACGTTGAGCGGAAATTCGGTCAAAGGAACTTACAGCGCCGATATTACCAATGTTACGGTAGCCATTTTAGCTGCACAAACAATAGGTAACACGCAAACGGTGAGCGCCAACTCGGGCATCATTCTTACCCATGTCATTAATATTGGCAGCGGCATTTCATGGAACTCTTATGACGCTGTAATGGGAAGTTCGTCACCGCAAGCAACAATCACATCAAACAGCACCAATGCCAATTTGCAATTTTACGAATCTACCAATGACGATGGTGTTGATCAAAGCGCATTATTTACAACTTTCGATGCCACAGCACACCCTAACGCCTTCAACAACGTAAACAACAGATGGTTTAATTCAAGCTATCCTTACGCAGGCATCAGCACAGTGGGCAGAGGCAGCGACGGTGGCGAAAGCAATGCGGCAGCTCCTACAGGAGTAATGGATTTAATGTTGCATCCACCAACAAACAATCACTTAACAGTATGTGCTTTTGTAGTTCCACAAACCGGAAATTATTCAGTAGCAGGCTTAGCGGTCCGACGTGTTTCAGCAAACGGCGCTAACAGTTTGTTTAAAGTTTTCAATAATCAAAAACAACTGATCTCCACCATCACCGCTACCAACAATAATGCTTGGGCATCTGATGCGAATATATACACCTTAGGTACTTTGCAAGCGGGTGACAAAATATATTTTGCTGTCGACAACGATGTTGATTACAGCTACGATGCTACCGAAATAGCATGGACTGTTACGCTTGACATCACTACAGAAGTCAAAACAAACGTGGTGTATGACAACCTTGATGTTTATCCAAATCCAACAACTGGCGGTATTTTAAACATTGCATGGTTTGGAGACAATTCCGTTGCCAACAGCATTCAAATTTACGACATACAAGGTCGTTTAAGAATGAACAGCATCGTGAGAAAAAATGAAAGCAAAGTGCAAATAAACATACAGGCATTGCCGGCAGGTGTTTACATGCTCAACATGAACAATACAGCACGGAAGTTTGTGGTACAATAAACATTCGTATTTTTTGGTCTTGACATTTACACTTTGAAAGCACGTCAAATGAAAACAAACTTCATTCTACTTCTTGCAACAATAGCATTATTGATCAATTTCAAAATTGCTGCTGCTCAAATTCCGGTACCCGATCACATTGTAATAGTGGTGATGGAAAACCACAAAGGATCAGACATCATTGGATCTGTCAATGCGCCTTTCATCAACAGTTTAGCCAGTGGCGGCGCTTTATTTACGCAATCTTATGGCGTTACGCATCCCAGTCAACCCAATTACCTACACCTTTTTTCTGGCGCCAATCAAGGTGTTGTTGACGATGCGCTTCCAAAAAACACTCCTTACAGCACCCCAAATCTTGGCGCTTCTTTGTTGGCTAAAAGTTTAACATTTGGTGGCTACTCTGAAGACCTACCATCTGTTGGATCATTGATTGAAGTTTCAGGAACTTACGTGCGCAAACACAATCCATGGTGCAACTGGCAAGGCAGCACGAACTACAATGTTCCTTCTAATTTGAACATGCCTATGACGAGTTTTACTAGTCAGAATTTTGCTTCATTGCCAACTGTTTCATTTGTGATTCCCAACATGACTCATGATATGCACGACGGTGGTTATTTGACTTCCATCAACACCGGAGACGTTTGGTTGAAAACAAATTTAGAAGCCTATTCAAAATGGGCCCTCGCAAACAACAGTTTACTCATCGTCACCTTTGACGAAGATGATTTCACAGTCACCAATCAAATCGCAACCATCTTTTATGGAGGCCCCGTAAAATCAGGAAGCTATAGCGAAACGATCAACCACTTCAATGTACTTCGAACGATTGAAGAAATGTATGGCTTGCCCTACGTTGGCGCCAGTGCAAACGTTAGTGCCATTAACGATTGCTGGAACATTAGTGTTGCAAAACCTTCCATTGCTCTTACTCAAAGTACTGCCATCAGCGAAGGATTTGAAAATGGAAAAACCATTACTGTTACTCTTACCAATGGAATATTCGCTACCAATCTTACCGCTGCAAACTGGACGCTTGCAAACCTTCCCGCTGGCGTTACGAAAGGAAGTGTGGTGCGCAACAGCAACACCGTGGCTACCATCACACTAAACGGAAATTCAACTATTGGAACTTACGCATCCGACATTATTAATGTAAGTGTTACAGCCACTCAATCCGAAATCGTAAGCGCTGCAAGCAGTGTAAGCGCAACGTCAGGAATCACAATGTCAAAAGGTCCATCCGCCATTCCAGGAAAAATTGAAGCTGAAGTATTTAAATCAATGGTAGGCGTGCAATCAGAGACAACTGCTGATGCTGGTGGTGGGCAAGATATCGGTTATATTGATACTGGTGATTTACTCACCTATGCAGTGAACGTTCAAAGCACCGGCACTTACACGGGAAGTTTCAGGATAGCATCAACAGCAACTGGAAAAACATTGCAACTCACTGGCGCAGGTGGCACACCTCAATACGGCACGGTAAACCTTCCCAACACAACTGGTTGGCAAGTATGGCAAACCGTTACTATGGATGTGCAATTAACAGCTGGAATACAAGATATTTCTATCACTACTGCCACAGGTGGATTCAATATAAACTGGATGAATTTTGCTTCAAAAGCAGGCAACGCAAGCATCGCTTTGTCGCAACCAACTTCAATTACAGAAGGTGCCGAAGACGGAAAAACAATTGTGGTCACTTTAAGCAATGATAAATTTGCAGCCAATATTACTACTGCCAACTGGACTCTTGGAAACCTTCCAACAGGAGTTACCAAAGGAAGTGTGGAGCGCAACAGTGATACTCAAGTAACCATCACTTTAAACGGAAATTCTACCGTGGGCACCTACATTGCAAACATTACCAATGTTAGCGTGAATGTCGCCCAAGCCGAAA
>CANFBW010000082.1 GCA_947444925.1 Flavobacteriales bacterium
CACCCACTGCGGGCTTGGTGAGCAGTACTGGTGTTTTCACTGCTTCAAACATTGGTGTGTATAAAGTGTACTACGGAAAAGTAGGTGCTACCTTGAGTTGCAGCGCTATGGACAGTGCGCAGATTACGGTTTCTATAGGTGATACAGCTAAAATCACCACAGCACAAGGTTATTGCCAAGGTCAGGGCAGTGTTTTGTTGCAAAAAGAATTGGTGTCAAACGTAGGAACATGGAGTGGAACCGGAATTACCAATGCAGCCACCGGTGCTTTTAATGCTGGTTTGGGTTCTGGAAATTACTTGATTACTTATACTACGTCAGGCGCTTGTTCTGCCAAAGATACCGCAACGGTAAAAGTTTATGGCCAGTTGATTTCAAATATTGTGACCGCCGATACTACGCTGTGTAAAAATGCAGCGCCAACGCAAATCAGATTGAGCAGCAACACGTCGTCTGGAGGAACGTGGTTGTCAACACCCACTGCGGGCTTGGTGAGCAGTACTGGTGTTTTCACTGCTTCAAACATTGGTGTGTATAAAGTGTACTACGGAAAAGTAGGTGCTACCTTGAGTTGCAGCGCTATGGATAGCGTGCAGATTACGGTAGGTGCTAAGGATACAGCAAAAATCACTTTAGGTCAGGGACCTTTTTGCTTGAGTGATCCTGCTCAAATATTGTTGAAAGAAGGCGTTTCTAGTGCAGGATCATGGACGGGAACTGGTATTACGAATGCAGGCGGTGGAAACTTCAATCCTGCTGCAGCGGGAGTAGGTGCTCACAAAATCACTTATACTACATCAGGAGCTTGCGTGGCAAAAGATACTTTAACCGTAAACGTTGTGAATCTAATGGTGGCCGATATAGCAAAATCATCATTGTCGCTTTGTGCGGATACATCGTTGTATAAAATTGTGTTAAATGCGGGAACGACTCCTGGAGGTGTTTGGAGTTCAGTGCCGGCGGGAGTGGTTGACGGAGATGGTAAATTCAGCGCAGCATCGGGAACTGCCGGCACCAAGTATATGGTGTATTACACTTTGACGGGAGCGACACCGACCTGTAGTGCAAAAGACAGTATAGAAATAACTTTAGTACAGCGAGAAGATGCGGCCATTGTTACTGCCGCGCAATCCCTATGCTTCGATACTGCGCCATTGACTTTACAGGTCAACAATGCAGGCGGAACGTGGACCGGTAAAGGGCTGAGTGGCGCTGCCGGTGCTGAGGTTTTTGATCCTGCCGCGGCGCTTTTGACCGGAGCGGGTCCCTACGTTTTGACTTACAAACTAAATGGTGCAAGTGGTCTTTGTCCGAATACCAAAAGTGTAAGCATGTCTGTTATAGCCATGCCTGACACTTCAATATCGGCTACCGGACCTTTCTGTTTGAATTCTGCTTTGGCCAACTTACGTGCTGCCACAAATGGAGGTTTGTTCAGTGGAGATGGTGTTGTGGCAGGTGGCGTTCCTGGCCAACAGGTTTACGATCCCGCGCTGGCGGGTGTTGGTAAACATACGCTGACCTACATACAGGGGGTTGCTTGTCCTGTAAGCAGTTCAATAACTGTTGAAGTGGATTCAGTGCCTCAAGTTTTAATCGTGCCCGATGTAACGAGTGGTTGTGTGCCGTTGACCATCTCTTTTGGCGACAGCTCAAGCGCTGCTGTTGCAAATGCCACTTGGGATTTTGGTGATGGAGAAACGATGGTGGTCAATAGTGCTAATGCCTCCGTAAAGCATACTTACAAAAAAGTGGGCAATAGCATAACAGCGCGTTTGAACATTGAATTTGTAAATGGATGCAAGGATTTTGGCACTCAAAAAATAACGGTGTCTCCTGTACCTGTGGCTGACTTTAGTTTTGGTCCGCTGCCCGCAAGTACCCGTGATCCTTTGGTAACCTTCGTCAATGAATCATCAGGTGATGACCAGCACATTTGGTATTTCGGCAGCAAGGGTTCTCCTGATACGTCGATGCTCCCCATTCAACCAGTTGTATTTTCATCTCAAAGCAATGACACCATTCCTGTGATGTTGATAGCGCGCAATGCCTCTTGTGCAGATACCATCATCAAAAAAATATACATCAAGGATATTTTTACTTTATATATGGCCGACGCCTTTTCGCCCAATGATGACGGTGTAAATGATTTCTTCATGCCGGGCGGAATCAATCACATTTGCGACGATTGCAAGAATTATGAGTTTTTGATTTTCAACCGCTGGGGTGAAGTGGTATACAAAACGAACAATCCAACAGAAGCGTGGAATGGCAAGCGCGCCAATACCATGCGTGATGCTGAAATTGACGTTTATGTTTGGCAGTTGACCTATACCGATTCATTCACATTGAAACCCGGACAAAGAATAGGGCATGTTACGTTGATTCGCTAAGCTGCAGCCACTGCAAAACAAACGATGGTGCTTGGTGTTGAATAACTTGCTAAATTAGCGCTAAATTACCTGCGTGGAACCACTGAACTTTGTCGATTTCAATTTAAACAAACAACTGCTTTCAGCAATTGAAGAACTGGGCTATACAACGCCTTCGGCAATTCAGTTGAAATGCATTCCGTTGATCAGTGCCAGCGGGCAGGATGTGTTGGGCATTGCGCCTACGGGTACGGGTAAGACTGCCGCTTATGTGATTCCGCTTTTAAAAAAATTGAGCCATGCCCAGGGAGATCATCCTCGGGTGTTGATATTAGTGCCTACGCGGGAGTTGGTGAAGCAGGTAGAAGAACAATTCTTGCAGCTCTCAAAAAATCTCGATTTGCGCATCGTTCCACTTTATGGAGGTGTTGGAATGAAAGAACAAATTGAACAAATTCAAAAAGGTGTGGATGTGGTAGTGGCGACGCCCGGACGCTTCATGGATATATATTTGAAGGGCGAATTGTTGCTCAAGCAAATCAAAGTGATGGTGATTGATGAAGCTGATAAAATGTTGGATATGGGCTTCATGCCCCAACTCAATCGTATTTTAGAAGTAGTACCGCACAAGCGTCAAAATCTTTTGTTTTCTGCCACTTTTCATCCGAAGGTAGAAAGAATGGCCAATGATTTTATGCTGTACTATGTGCGTGTGGAGGTGGAGCAGGAGGCGACTCCCATTGATTTGGTGGAGCAGCGTTTGTATGAGGTGCGCAATTTTAAAACAAAGTTGAATGTGTTGCTGCACTTACTGAAGAATGAAGAAATGAGCAGGGTGATTGTTTTTGTGAAAACAAGAACCAATGCGGAGAATGTATACCGCTTTTTGGAGCGCCGAGAAGTAGGAGAAATTAGAGTGCTGCACGCCAATAAAGGACAAAATACGCGCATCAATTCCATGAACGATTTCAAAGAAGGAAATATACGAATATTGGTGTCTACCGACGTTACCGCGCGTGGTATTGATGTGGCGATGGTAACGCATGTGATCAACTTTGATGCGCCATTGATTTACGACGACTATGTGCACCGTATTGGTCGCACCGGCAGGGCAATGAACAAAGGTGTTGCGATTTCATTGGCGAACAAGTTGGACTTGTGGCATTACAAAAAAATCGAGAAACGCATCCGCATGGAAATCCCCATGATTCCTCTTCCACCTGAAGTCATTATTTCTGACGACATTGAATACGAGATCAAAGACATGGAGCGCGAGTTGGATGATTTGCGCAAGAAAGATGATCCTACTTTTCAAGGAGCCTTCCATGAAAGAAAGGGTAAAAATTACATTAAGAAATTCAACAGATCTTTTAGAAAAAGAACCTAGCGTTTAGCTGAGAACTGTGGTTTTTGAAAGCTGAAATCCTACTTGTTTTCCACCGGTTTGATACCTTTTAATACCCTTCTGATTTCGTTGACTTCACTCATCATTTTAAAGGTAGAGTAGGTGTCGCCAGCTTCGATAAACTGTTTGAATTCTGTTAGGTTTTTGATGTAGGCATCCAAGGCAACACTCAAATGTTTTTTGTTTTGCTCGAGGATAGGCGCCCACATGGCGGGTGAGCTTTTTGCCAAACGCACCGTTGATTCAAAACCACTGCCCGCCATATTGAAAATGCTTTTTTCGTCTTTTTCAATTTCCAACACTGTTTTACCCAACATAAAAGAAGTGATGTGCGAGAGGTGAGAAACGTAAGCGATGTGTCTGTCGTGCTCTTCGGAATTCATATAAATGATGCGCATTTTTAGGCACTCGTACATTTTTTCAACGGTCGCTACAGCTGCCGGATCACTTAATTCACGATCGCAAATAATGGTGATCTTGGTATCAAATAAATTATCGATCGCCGCTGACGGACCAGAATTTTCTGTTCCAGCAATGGGGTGCGTAGCTACAAATTGTTTTCGCTTCGGATGGTTTTTTACTTCTTCGCAAACTCCCGCTTTGGTTGATCCCATGTCTACTACGATTTGATTGGGTTTTGCTTTGTCGATCAGAGTGGCGATTAATTTTCGCGCTTTGTCTACAGGGATCGCTACCACTATCATGTCGCTTTTTGCGATTAACGTATCTAGATCTACAAACTCGTCGATGAAGCCAATTGCTTTAGCTTCTGCGCCGTGATCGCTGTTGATATCGAAACCATAGAAGTAGTCGGAGAAAGATCTGTTGCGCAGCGAAGTCGCTACCGATCCACCAATTAAACCCAAACCGATAATGCCTATCTTCATTTGTTTTTGTTTTTTAAGATGCGTTGTAATGCCACTTCACAGGTTTCAACCGGACTGCACAATGACGCTCTGACATAGCGATCGCCATTGGAACCAAAAATGAATCCGGGAGTTAAAAATACATCAGCGTTGAAAAGGATGTCATCTACAAAAGCTTCTACGCTTTTTACTTCGTCGGGAACCTTTGCCCATACAAATAGTCCCACCTGTTTAGAATTGTATTTGCAATCAATGGCGTCAAATATTTTGCAAACCACGGCGCGTCGTTCGGCGTAAATTCTATTGACGTCAGCATGCCATTGCTTGGAGTTTTTGAGCGCTTCTACTGCAGCTTTTTGAAGTCCGAGAAACATGCCCGAATCCATATTGCTTTTTACTTTAATGATGCTTGTGATGTAGTCGCTGCCCCCGCAAACCCAACCAATTCTCCAACCGGCCATATTGTGTGATTTACTTAAGGAGTTGAGTTCTAAACATACTTCACGTGCACCTTCAATAGCGAAAATAGAACTGGGGTGGTCGTTCAAAATCAAGCTGTAAGGGTTGTCGTTGATGATTAAAAATTTGTGCTGCTTGGCCAATTTGATGAGTTCGGCCAATGTGTTTGCATCAGGTTGAGCACCCGTAGGCATGTTTGGATAGTTGATCCAAATGATTTTAACGGCATCTAAATTCAATGATTTTAAATGCTCTAAATCAACACTCCAATCTTTGTTTTCATCTAAATTGTAGTATTCTATTTTTGCACCTACGAGGTTGCTCACCGAGGTGTAAGTGGGATATCCAGGATTGGGCACGAGCACAATATCTCCCTCGTTGACGAAGGCCATAGAGATGTGCATAATGCCTTCTTTTGAACCGATCAAGGGCAAAATTTCATTGTCGGGATTCAGTGCCACGCCGTATGTTTTTTGGTACCATTCCGCAATCCCCTGACGCAATTCGGGAATGCCGCTGTAGCTTTGGTAGCCGTGACTTTTATCGCTTTTCGCCGTTTCGTACAAAGCCTCAATGGTCGCTGGGGAAGGCGGTAAATCCGGACTTCCAATACCGAGATTAATAATGTCTTTACCATCCTTTCTCAATTGCGCAATTTGCTTTAGCTTTTTTGAGAAGTAATATTCTTCAACGTTGTTCAGTCGTTTTGCTTCTTGAATAATCATGTTATACCAGATTGTTAAAGTCTCCTTTTTCGTATTCTCCTAAAATAATAATGTCAGTGGCAAAAGTAGTGATGGCTTTCAATGCAACATCGTAGGCGTTTTTATCTTCCCAAATGAGGTCAACGTGAAAGGCATACTGATAGGGTTTTCCTACTACAGGCACCGATTGTATTTTGGTCAAGTTGATGTTGTTTTCATGCAGGATGTTAAGCACTTTCGCCAAACTACCGGGGTGATGCGACAATTGAAAACTCACCGATGCTTTGTTGTTCAGGTCGGAGTTGCTTGCTTTTTTCGACAAAATTAAAAAGCGGGTGAAGTTTTGTTTGTTCGTTTCAATATTTTCAGCAAGCACTTCTAAACCAAATTTTTGAGCTGCAGCTTTGCTTGCTACAGCAGCATAGCCCACTAATTTTTCGTCTCTTATTTTTTTTGCGATGGCAGCTGTGTCTTCTCCATCTACGAGCAAGGCAGCTGTGTTTTTCATCAAATACTCAGCACACTGACGAATGGCGATAGGATGCGATTCAATGATTTTTAATTCGGCTATTTTAGTGCCAGGCAACGCCATTAAACATTGATGAATGCGCAAGTAGACTTCACCAATGATGTTGAAACCATAATCTTGTACCAAAGAATAGTTTTGTAGTATAGAGCCTGCAATAGAGTTCTCAATGGCCATTACGGCGAAGTCGGCATCGTCTTTTTTTAAAGCTTCGCACAAGTCAGGAAAAGACATGCACTCTATGGCTTCAATGTTTTCGCCAAAATGTTTGATCGCTGCTACTTCGTGAAAAGAAGCTGTGATGCCCTGTATCGCAATTTTTAATTTTGTCATAGCGCGACAAAGATAGAAAAATGGCTTTAAAACAGGCACTCTTGTTGCTGCCTCAATCGCAAAATAGCAAGACTGTGTTTTGGTGCTTATTTACTCAATGTAAATCCTTTATTCATTTGTGCTACAAGTACAGTGAAATCGCCAACTTCAGTAGTCCATTCGTTTTTAGCATTCACAAAACCTAGGTCTTTAGGATGCAGCACAAAAGTCACCAAGCGACTTTCTCCTGCTTTTAGCGCCACTTTAGCAAAGCCTTTTAGTCTTTTTACCGATGGTGTGATGCTGGCAAATTCATCGCGAACATACATTTGCACCACTTCTTTTCCTTCGCGATTGCCAATGTTGGTGATTTTTATGCTGACGCTAATGCTGTCGTTGTAAGTGATTTTATCGCGGCTCAGCAGCAAGTCGCTGTATGAAAATTGGGTGTAACTTAAGCCAAAGCCAAATGGATACAAGGGTTGCACTGCATTGAAACCAAATTTAGTGTCTCTGGTTTCAGAGGTCTTGTGGTCATACGTAGTCAAATCATTAGTGTGACGTGGATAAGTGAAGGGCAATTTGCCGCTGGGACAGGCATCGCCAAAAAGCAAGTCGGCAATGGCACGTCCACCTTCGTTTCCTGGCAAATAAGCTAACAATACACCATCTGCCAAGTCTGCAATTTCGGTGATGATGCGTGGACGATTTTCTGCGATTACGAGTACCATGGGTTTTCCAGTTTTCGCAAGTGCCCTCACCAAGTTAAGTTGTGCTGTGTCCATTGTCAGATCGTTGATGTCACCAGGTTTTTCAACACTTGGTTTTTCTCCTATGCAAACAATGATGTAATCAACATTTTGCGCTTCCTTAACAGCTAAGGTCGTGTTGACGTCGCGGTCGTAAGTAGTGCCTTCCACATATACTGCTTGTGAAGCGCCAATTTCATCTTGAATGGCTTGATAAATTGTTTTTTTGTCCTTGGGATTGTACTTGCTTTCTTGTCCTTGCCATGTATGTGTCCATGCGCCATTCAAAGGGTTTAGTGAATTGGCAGCAACGCCAGTAACCAATACTTTTTTGTTTTTTGACAGCGGCAAAATGTTTGTATTGTTTTTGGTGAGCGTAATGCTTTCGAGTGCTGTTTGCAGATTTTGATTCGCGAATTCCACGGATCCAAATTTTGGGTAAGAATTGATGTCGAAATAGGGTTGTTCAAAGAGTCCTAGTTTGAACTTAACGCGTAAAATTCGGCGCACGGCATCGTCGATGCGTGACATTGGCACGCGACCTTCGTTGACCAGTTCTGTTAAATATTGAGTGAATGACAAGTCAAGCGGCACCATGCTCATGTCGATGCCTGCATTGATGGCCAAGGCAACAGCCTCTTTTTGTGTTGTAGCAATGCGATGTACACTGTGCAACATCATGATGTCTTCCCAATCGGTGACTGCAAAGCCAGTGAATTTCAATTCTTGTTTGAGTATTTCGGTGAGGATATGGTAGTCGGCATGCACTGGTGTTCCGTTGATTTCGCCTGAATTAATCATCACCGTCATTGCGCCATTCTTAATGGCTTCAGCAAAGGGCGGAAGGTAGTATTCACGCAATAGGCGTTCGGGCATTAGCACTGGGGTGCGGTCTTTTCCTGAAAAAGGCATGCTGTAGCCTACAAAGTGTTTGAGACAAGCGGCTACTTTTTCACGGTCGCCAATATTGTTGCCTTGGTAGCCATTTACTATGGCTTTGCCCATTTGCGTTGCAAGGAAAGGATCTTCGCCAAAGGTTTCAAAAAAGCGCGACCACAACGGTTGGC
>CANFBW010000083.1 GCA_947444925.1 Flavobacteriales bacterium
CTTGGAAACTACTGCCGCTGGGCGACGACAGGCGATGACAAAGGGGCGGCCATTTCGCTGTCACGCAATGAAAAAACCTACCAACGTACCCAGCAATTTGAACAAATATCATTGTTGTATGGCAATGCGCCAGCCGACTTTTTTTATACCCTTACCTCTGACACCAACTTGTTGCAGCACGGCATTTTACCCGCTGACTCTGGCGCGGTGAACTTCAAGTGGAACTGCAAAGGATTCGGGAAACATGGTTTGCGCTTTGACTTCTCGGGTGATAAGAGTCCCGATATCTATGGTATTTCCCTCGATTGCAAGTCGGGCATCGCCGTTGACAACATCTCTATGCGCGGCAGTTCAGGAACTGAATTTGGAAAAATGAACAGGTTTTCTCTGCAACAACAAATTAAAAAACTCAATGTGGGCCTCATCATTTACGAATTCGGCGTTAACGTAGTGCCCACCGTTTTAAACGACTATGGCTGGTATCAAAACATGGTAGTACAACAAATCAATTTGCTCAAAAAATTGGCTCCAGGCGCAGCAATCCTCATTGTTGGCGTTTCCGACATGTGCCGAAAAGAAGAAACTGAATTCACCTCCTACCCCAATATTGAAAAAATAAGAGACGCCCAAAAAGAAGCGGCACGCTTGACTGGCTGCGCATTTTGGGACTTGTACCAAGTCATGGGCGGCGCTAACGCCATGGCCGAATGGGTAAATGCCAAACCTCCTCTTGCCGAAAAAGACTACACACATTTTTCATGGCGTGGCGCAAATATTGTTGGCAGTAAGCTCGCAAATGCAATCTTGAACGATTACAATGAATTCAATGCACTTGAAACCTATTAATATAAAACCGCTATTGCTGCTGCTACTGCTGCCTTTGTGCTCTTTTGCGCAACATGGCGTTGATACCTTGTGGCGCTTCGACTTCATTGACTACGCGGCAAACAAAATATTGGTGAAAGACAGCAGCACCATGGCACACTTCTACAATAAATTGTGGAATTATGAATCGCAGAAAAACGGTCAGGTAAAAATACTGCACATAGGCGATTCGCATGTGCAAGCGGGGTTTTGGTCGGCCAGCACTCGCGCACTATTTCATGAACATTTCGCTTGTGGCACCACCGCACGCGGCATCGTTTTTCCTTACTCCATGAGCAAGAGCAATGGACCACTCAACTATGGCATTCGCTTCAACGGAAACTGGACGACCCAGCGCTGCATTTACCCTGACACCACTTGCAATTGGGGGCTATCAGGCATCAACCTATCTACCCTCAGTGATTCACTATTTGTAAAAGTGTGGTGCAACAACCGCTCTTTCGACAATTACTACCACAATAAATTAACGGTGCTTTTTCAGCCCAACCATTTTCAGCATTTACTCACCGCATCCTCCATCGGCAGCAAATTATTGTCGAACAGTATTGATTCAGCGCAGGGCGCACAAACCTTTATTTTCGACAAACTATCCGATACTCTTCTTTTAGGCATTCACAAAAAAGACAGCACTTCACTTCTGCCCTTTACTTTGCAAGCACTCATATTAGAAAATAATATCCCAGGCATTGCCTACAGCGAATTGGGCATAAACGGTGCTCGCGTAAGTTCATTTCTCGCTTGTAAAAGCTTAGCGCAACAAGCAAAATACTACCAACCTGATCTCATCATTCTATCGCTCGGCACCAATGATATTTATGCCACCAACTTTAACGATTCTCTCTTTTATTTACACTACGATAGTTTGCTCACTTCCATTAGAAAAGTGCTGCCCAATGCCAGTATTTTACTCACTACGCCAAGTGACGTAAAACGCAACCGAAAATTCACAATCAAGGAAAGTGTAAAAGCCCGAAAAAGCATTATCGCGCTCGCAAAAAAACACAATTGTGCGATATGGGATCTACTAAAAATTATGGGCGGTGTTGAATCAATGGACAAATGGTTTGCAGCAGGCATGGGCAATGCCGACAAAGTGCACTTTACCGACAAAGGCTACCAAATGCAAGGCATGTTGTTTTACAGCGCGTTGGCAGCGGGATACGATGAGCATACCAAAGGCCGTAAAATGCAAAAGGAGGTGGTGAAAAAAGAAAATTCATTCCCCACCATCCTCCAAAATATTTTTAAAGTTGACCCTAAAGACCCGATGATATTTAGTAATTACAGCTTCTGGATCTTCTTTTTGGTACTGCTTGCAGGCTATGTTTTTATATACAATAAATTCAAGGCGCGCACTATCTACCTGATGCTATTCTCCTTCTTTTTTTATTACAAATCTGGTGGATTTTTTTTTGTGCTCTTGGTCTTTTCAACCCTTCTTGATTACTACCTTTCTCTAAAAATATTTAGTGCCAAAAGTCGCATCTCCAAAAAACTATTGCTCATTATCAGTCTGATTGTAAACCTTGGACTGCTTGCGTTTTTTAAATATTCGTATTTCTTCGTTGACACGATCAATACCATGTTCAACAGTCATCTGACAGCAGTAAATTTCTTTCACGAATTTTCTAATGTCCACTTTGGAACGATCTACGACATTCACAAAATCATTTTGCCTGTAGGCATTTCCTTTTTTACTTTTCAAACACTGAGCTACACCATTGACGTATATTACGGCAATATCAAACCTGCCGAAGACATTTGGGATTTTGGTTTTTTCATCAGTTTTTTTCCACAGCTGGTAGCAGGACCAATTGTGCGCGCAGCCGATTTTCTACCACAAATCAACAAGAAATACAAGGTAAGTCAAGAAGATTTTGGACGCGCTGTATTTCTCATCATCACCGGACTTTTCAAAAAAATAGTCATCTCTGATTTCATCTCAGTAAACTTTGTCGATCGCATTTTCGACAATCCACTTAACTACTCTGGCTTTGAAAATTTAATGGGTATCTACGGCTACGCCATGCAAATCTACTGCGATTTTTCAGGCTACAGTGACATCGCTATCGGCCTCGCAATCCTACTTGGTTTTCACTTGCCCACCAACTTCAATGCGCCATACATGGCCCACAACATTACCGATTTCTGGCGGCGCTGGCACATCTCGCTTTCGACCTGGTTGAAAGATTATTTATACATCCCTTTAGGTGGCAATCGAAAAGGTAAAATCAGGAGCTATTTTAATTTAATCATCACCATGTTGATTGGTGGACTGTGGCATGGCGCAGCATTCAAATTCATTATTTGGGGTGGACTGCACGGCCTTGTGTTGGCCTTTGAAAAATTTTGGAAAGACAAAATAAAACTGCAAGTGCCTAAAATATTGGGAATCCTCTTGACCTTTCATTTTGTTGCTGCCTGCTGGATTTTATTTCGCGCCAAAGACATGCAAGACATCAAAGCCATGTTTTCACAAATTACAGAGCACTTTCAAGGCGAAAATATTTTGGTGTTTGCAGCTTATTATAAATTGGTTTTTGTGCTGATTGCCCTCGGATTCATTGCGCATGTGGTGCCTATGGCTTGGGAGAAAAAAATAGAAATATCATTCGGAAAATTGAACTTGCCTTTTTTAAGTATCATTACCACGCTGGCCATCGTATTGATTTTTCAATTCAAAACCGCCGCCGTACAGCCCTTTATCTATTTTCAGTTTTAAACTTGAGTAGATTTCACTTTAGCAAAACTATCAATGGAATCAATGATTTCGGTGAGTCGATCAAAGTGAAAAGATTTAATAATATAATCAAACGCCTTGTGCTCCATAGCACTTGAAACCACCTCGTAATCCACAGAAGAAGAACACATGATGGCGGGCGTTTTTCTGTTCAACTCGCTCAACGTACTGTTCTTCATCTTGAGTATTTCAATGCCTGTTATATCGGGCATATTTACATCCAATATAATAGCGTCGTACTTCTGATTGTTGATTTTGTCAATGGCATCATGACTGTTGCTTGCGGTGTCTACAATGCAATCGTAATTGCTCAATTTCTTTTCCATCATGCGAAGCGTAAAAACTTCGTCGTCTACAATGAGTATTCGTTTTTGCATAATGCTTATTACTTCTAAAATTAATTGCCGAAACATTGTACGTGCAAAATAATTTTGTGTTGCATTTACAAATATATTCCTGAAGCGTCAAAAATAAACGCCTTCTACAAGCCCTGATTTCATTGGATTAAAAAAATAAATTGTAACGAACTGCATCCTCTCGCGTACACATCCCCAAGTCGGGATTGTTTAACTAAATCTATGTGTTATGGAAAAGTTAGGAAGATTATTGGGGACACTTTTAGTGTTAAGTTTAATTGTTATCGCATGTAAAAAAGAAAGCCTCTCTGACAACAAAAAGAGTGGAGACGACTTTTCAATGAAAAGCGACTTGTATGATGTTAACAAAACAAAAGACTACAAAAACAAAGACCGCAAAGAGACTTCAGATGATGACCGTGAAACAGGGTGTGCCAACAATGGTAATAGCGGGAATCACAAACTAACCATTTGTCACAATGGCCATACCATCACCATTGACATGAGCGCTGTGCCGCACCACTATAAACAACACAGTGACGACCTTTTGTTCAGCTGTGATCCTGCGGTAGGTGTCAACTATTACTCATTGATCACCTTTTTAAATCAATTGATCATAGACAGAAACTTCACTGGTACCGTTAACTCACAAATACAACAAGCTTTTGCGGTTTGGTACACTGAATACTACGCTGTGGGAAATTGGCCAATTGTAATAGTACTTCCGCCAGCACCAGCTCCAACAATGGCAGTTTGTAAAAACGGGGTATTGGTAAATGAAGATTACCCAAGTGCTTATGCAGACTTTGAAAATGGCGACCCGCTCTTTGGTTGTGATGCAGCAACAGCAGTGTACTACAGCGATGTGGAAGGTCCATTGTTAGACATTATTTACCTTTCAGCTTTAGACGCCGCTGCAAGTGACGTGATGTACCAAGCTTTTTTAATATGGTACACCGATTACTACTTGGCAGGCAATTGGCCTCCTGATGAAGGCGGTGCGGGTGGCGGATCAGGTGGAGGTAGCACGGGTGGCAATGGAACCGGTACTGACACAACCATCGTCATCATCAACTAAAAAATAAAGAACATTTACTTACATAAAAAAAACCCTTCTCCTAGTGAGAGGGGTTTTTTATTTCGTGCTATAAAAGAATTATAAAATTAATATTCCCTCTTTTCGTAACTCTCCTATTTTTCATTTCGTATTAACAACAAAGGGAAAGATTATGAAGGGAACTGTAAAAATATTACTAGCCTTGGCTATCTTCAATTCTGAAGTAGTGCAATCTCAAGCCATAAGTTTAATTTCGGGAAGCTACAGCACCGCTAATGCAACAGGCAGTGGGTCTGGCGGCAATGCGAGTTTAACTTACACCGCTCCATCGGGCGCCAACAGAATGTTGGTCTTTGCAATGTCGATTGAGCGCGACCACAAACCACTGCCAACCGGTGACAACTGGGCAAACCCAGCAGTATTGGGCGGCACCGCGCCTACCATCACTTTTGGTGGAAATACCATGACGCTTTTAAGTTGGTCAATATCCTATTGGGCAACAGCGCCCGTATCTGAAGCCAATACAAATGTTGGTATTGAGTTGCTGGTGTACGCACTCTCCGAAGCGAACATTCCATCGGGATCAAATACATTCACCATTGCAAGTAATTACAACAATCCTACAAACGCAGGTGATGAATCTATTTTCGCTGCGATGGTTTTCGACAATGTTGCGAGTGCCACCAATATGACACACGATGGCTGTGGTACTTGCAATACAGTATCAACAAGCGCCATTGATCCTTTGAATGCAAACAACGCCTTAGTGGCTTTGAGTGCAGCAGGAAGTAACCGTACGTATACCGCAGGCACTGGCTATACTTTAATAGGAAGTACCACCACCACCAACACCAATGGCACCTATACTTCGGCATCGATTTCTGAAAAAGACGGAAACGCCTTTGGTGCCCAATTCATCACGGGAACAGCGAGTACGCAAACGAGTCCATTCACCATTTCAGGCGACGCCAAAACATTTGGTGTAACAGAAATCGTTTTGCGTATGGCCACCTCTACTGCCTTACCTGTTACTTTGATCGACTTCGCTGCGCAGAAAAAACAAAATGATGTAGAATTAAAATGGAGTACTGCATCAGAGATCAACAGCGACTACTTCACTATTGAACGTTCGACTGATGGCGAGAACTTTATACACGTTGCGAACGTGGAAGGAAACGGCAACAGCAATCAAATAACAGAATATGCTTACCTCGACAAATCAGCGCCACAAGGAACGGTCTTCTACAAACTGAAGCAAACCGATTACGACGGCACCACAGTTTCCTTTGATGTGCAAACGGTGCATATGGAAGAGCAGATGGCTTCGCGTTCGGTGTTTCCAAATCCCTGCGCCGAATGTAATTATGTGGACATCACAGGCGACCCAAAAAGCGTGAAAGAAGTGTCGATCACCGACAACTTAGGCAACGCCGTTTTAAATGAAGTATATGTCACCTACGCACCGGGCAGCACTATGCGCATCAATTTCACCAAAGCATTGAGCGCCGGTATGTACACCATAAGAGTGAATACAAATGAGGAATGGGCCTCGAACAGATTCATAGTCAAATAATAAAAAAGGGGTTGAAAATTTCAACCTCTTTTTTATTTTGTACTACATCCACCATCGCCACAGCCACTGCAGCCTCCGCAACTACCACCCGCCTTATTTTTAGCCAACACCGAACGGTAAAATTTCACTGCCGCAACAATCAATGCAGCAAGCACTATGGTGTATGTGATTATTTCTTGTGCCATACTCAAATAAATAAACTTCCAATTTGAAAAACTGCAAACGACACTGCCCACGCCATTGCTGTAGTGTACACCATCATGAACACCGCCCATTTCCATCCGCCCGCTTCTTTTTTCACTGCCGCAATCACCGCCACGCAAGGAAAATAAATCAAGATGAAGAGCATAAATGAAAATGCCGAAAGTGGTGAAAACACTTTTTGACCTTCTTTATCGCCTTGGGCATAGGTGTGTTCTTTCAAGCGATTTTTAAGCGTTGCTGAACTTTCGTTCGCCCCTTCTTCTGCCTTATACAAAACCCCCATTGTGCTCACCACAATTTCTTTGGCAGCCATCCCTGTAATCAGCGACACGCCCATCTTCCAGTCGAAACCCAAAGGCTCAATGGCCGGCTCCACGGCGTGTCCCATTTTGCCCATATACGATGCCTCCATTTGTTGTTCAGGTGTTTGCTGCGCATCGCGCGGAAAGTAGGTCAAGGCCCAAATGATCACCGACGAAATTAAAATCATTCCACCCATTTTTTGAATGTACTGAGAAGCGTTTTGCCAAACGTGCAAAGCCAGTGATTTCCCTGTAGGAATGCGGTAAGGAGGCAATTCCATCACAAAAGGAGAAGCCTCTGATTTGAAAATAAATTTCTTAAAAATCAATGCCACTACAACGGCAAGTATAATTCCAATGATGTAAATAGAAAACAAAACAGTGCCCGGATAATCAGGGAAAAAAGCGCCGATCAGCAAAATATACACCGGCAATCGCGCGCTGCACGACATAAAAGGAGCGATCAACATGGTCAGCAAACGGTTGTTTTTGTCTTCAATAGTACGCGTTGCCATCACCGCCGGCACATTGCAACCAAAGCCCATCACCAGGGGAATGAAAGATTTTCCGTGCAGCCCGATGGAGCGCATCAGGCGATCCATAATAAACGCAGCGCGGGCGATATAGCCCGTGTCTTCCATTAAAGAAATGAAAAAGAAAAGAATTAAAATATTGGGCAAAAAAACAATGACACCACCCACTCCGCCAATGACACCATCCACCAACAAATCTTTGAGCGGACCATCACTCATGTATCCTTTAATGGCCTCACCAAAACTACCAACGAGACCGTCAATCCAATCCATCGGGTACTGACCAATGGTAAACGTGGCTTGAAACATCAGCCACATAAAAAATATAAACACAGGAAAACCCCAGTACTTATTGGTTAAAAAAGAGTCAAGCACTTCTGAACGCTGGCGCTTGTCTTGTTTTTCCCTTTTGTAAGTCACTTTTAAAGCCCCCGAAATAAATCCGTATTTGGCATCGGCAATAATCGTTTCACTGTCTTCATTGAATTCCGCCTCCAACGACTGAATAGCTTTCAACACCGCGCTTTGAATGGCTTCGCGATTGGCAGCCTGCTTCAATAACTTTGACGACTGCTCATCCTTTTCTAAAAGCTTCACAGCTAAAAATCGTGAAGAAATCGCATCACATATCGCCTTGTTTTCTTCACTATTAATCAGCGGCTGAATGCTGGCAATGGCCTCTTCCACGTATTTGCCGTGATTGATATTGCTGTAGCGCTGCTCTTCTTCTTTGCGCTCATATACGTCGATAACGCTTTTAAAAAGCTCATTCAATCCTTTTTTGCGAAAACCCACCGTAGGAACAAC
>CANFBW010000084.1 GCA_947444925.1 Flavobacteriales bacterium
ACGCCATACAAAGTACCTCTGCGCAATCGCGAACAAAGACTGCACATCGTTTTGCCTACTGGAATTTTATCTTTCACAATGCTATATGTATCTCTTTCCACAATTTTATAGGGCACCCCAACCTTGGCTAAATAGGCCGGCAAAATATGCTCCGGAAAATCGGGTTGCTTCTGGTCGAGATTGATGGCGATAATTTCAAAATTCATTGTCGGCGATTTCTGCATTTTCATCAGCATGTCCAACATCGTATAACTGTCTTTACCACCTGAAAGGCACACCATCACCTTGTCTCCAGGCACTATCATTTTGAAATCTTGCACCGCAGCCCATACAGAGCCTTGCAGGCGTTTCAATAATTTTAAACTTTCGCTATCTTCTGCCATAGCGGCAAAGGTAGGGATAAACCTGCTATTCTGTGAGGATAATGTAGCGAAAAAAAGAAAAATGCTGCTTAACTTAACCAACGGATAGCATCATGAAAAACAAACTTCTATTCTATATATTACTTGCAATGCACGCTTTAGTTGCAGCACAAGACATTGCTGCTAAACAAGAACAAAAACACTTGTCTTCTGCCGCTGCGGCAACACTTGTAGCAAGCAACAACTGCAATATTGTTTACCAACGCTGCGAATGGATAATTGATCCTGCAATAAAGCATATTGAAGGAAAAATTACTTCGCACTTTATTCCGTCGAGCAACATTTCTTTCATTGAATTCGATTTGAGCGACTCACTCCGCGTTGACAGCGTGACTTACAAAACACAAAAACTTTCTTTTGTGCGCAACAACGATGTTTTAAAAATCAGCTTTGCAAGCGTGATTCCCGCGGCAACGCTCGACTCTATTTCGGTGTATTACGCTGGCACTCCAATGAGTGCCGGATGGGGCTCGTTTGTGCAAAGCACCCACAACGGCAACCCTATTGTTTGGACCCTCTCGGAACCCTTTGGTGCAAAGGATTGGTGGCCCTGCAAGCAAGGGCTTGATGATAAAATTGACTCCATCGACATTCTCGTCACTTGTCCAAAAGCATACCGAGTGGCAGCAAACGGCATCGTTGCTAGCGAAAAAACAACAGGCAATGAACGCCTTACTTTTTGGAAACACCGCTATCCCATCGCCACCTATCTGGTAGGCATTGCGGTAACAAATTACGCAGTGTTTTCAAACAGTGTGCCCTTTGCCGGTGATACGCTGCAAGTACTGAATTATGTGTATCCCGAGGACTCGACACGAGCCGCTTTGGACATCGCGCAAATCGTTCCGCAAATGCAGCTGTACGACAGTCTCTTTGGACTTTATCCTTTTGCCAAAGAAAAATATGGCCACGCTCAATTTGGTTGGGGCGGCGGCATGGAGCACCAAACCATGACCTTCGTTTCGGGTTTTGACTTTGAACTTCTTGCGCACGAACTTGCCCACCACTGGTTTGGCGACAAAATCACCTGCGCATCGTGGGAAGACATTTGGCTCAACGAGGGTTTCGCGACCTATCTCAGCGGCATTTGTTACGAACACCTAAAGCCTGACGAATGGTATTCATTCCGCAGAAATTGGATTGACAAAATCACCAGCAGCAGCGATGGCTCTGTTTGGTGTGACGACACTACCGCGATTGCGCGCATTTTCGATGGTCGCCTTTCATACAACAAAGGAGCCATGTTGCTGCACACCTTGCGTTGGGTATTGGGCGATAGCAGCTTTTTTGCTGCTTTAAAAAACTACTTGTCAGACGTGAATTTACAGTACGGTTTTTCGCGCACTGCGCAATTGCAAGCGCACTTTGAAAATGCGAGCGGTCGCGACCTATCGAACTTTTTCAGCAATTGGTATGTGGGCCAAGGCTATCCAAGTTATCAAATAACCGTGCTCAAAAACACAACAGAAAGCATCACCTTCAAAGTAGAGCAAACACAATCACATGCTTCGGTGTCCTTTTTCGATTTGCCCATCGCCATCAAATTCAGCAACAAAACAAAAGACAGCACCATTGTCTTTCAACATACTTTTTCAGGAGAAATTTTCAGTGCCAATTTAAACTTTATCGCCAGCGAAATTGTTTTTGATCCTGAATTTTGGATTACTTCAAACAACAACAGTATCAACTGGACTTTAGACAAAAACCCGATTTTGATTTACCCCAATCCAACGCAAAACACATTCTCCATTGAGAGTTCAATACCTGAAAAATTGCATCATTCGCGCATTGAAATAATAGATGTATTTGGCAACACTGTTGGCACCAGTCAAGTCAACGCAAACGACAGCTATTCCATAGACATCAGTGCACTTAGTGACGGAATGTATTTTGTGAAAATAATTTCTGCCGAAGCCAGCAGTATTCAAAAAATTGTAAAAAAATAAATAATAGTCCACGATGGAACCAATAATGTGACGAAAATGGCGGCGGATCCATCGTAGTAACTCAGGAGGACAAGCACTCTCAGAAAATATTTGTACAACATCGTTCACATTTCTCTTCCTGATTTACTCCGAGAGAACCAGCGCCACACAATTAAATCAACTGGCAGATTGCGGAAGATCAAAAAAGTAAAGCAACGACATTGCTTTACAACGCACTTTATTAACGCTGCACCACAAGCGCTTTTGTTTGTTGGTATCCGTTCACTTTTAGCACCGCAAAATACATTCCATTGGAAACTTGTGTTTCACCTGCAACACCAAGCTCCCAGTCGCAGTTGTGTAATCCCGCATGCAAAGTGCCATCAATAGCCATTTTAACCAATCGCCCTTGTAAATCACATATACTTAAACACACCTGAGCATCCCCTGTCACAGAAAAAGAAATATTGGTTCTTTCATCAACAGGATTGGGATAAATCGAAAATGAAAAATCATTTTTACTTGCCGGCTCACTAGGAACTGAAGTCAATACCAAATCGAACAAACCATTGATATACATCTCAATGTTGGTATAGCCATCGTTGCTTAAATTAGTATGAATAGCATCTTCATAATTGTATTTATTCAAACCGTGTACATCTTCCCAATCGTTTGGAATGCCATCATGGTCATCATCCTCAGGAGGCAGACCACTAGCATAAAAAGGCCAACCGCCAACATCGCTCACCTTATCAATAATTTTACCGCTGCCCTCCCGCACACTTTTGATAACACGTGCATCGGTGAAATCGCTGACTGGTCTTGTAGCACCAACATCAGCAAGCACTTTAGCGTAAACCTCATTTGCATCATCCACCACAATATTCGAAGGTGAAATGGCAGGAGAGCGAACAACACATTTTTCAGTGTCGACCTTTGCAACATTCACCAACCACCAGTTGTTTGTAGCGCTATACAATTCAGGATATAGCTTCGCCAAGTCGGGAGAAATATTGTTTTCAATAAAAATTTTACTTCCAGGCTTCGTGTTGGGCGACAATGAAATTGGCGCAGAAATATATTGCAAAGGTTTGTATACATTGCCAATAATGTTTGCAGCAAAGGGAAGATCAAAATTTTCCCAATTAGAAAGCACTGTGCCTTCCCAATCACCCCAGTTGTAAACGACATTGTTGACCAGCTCCGCTTCGGCATCAAAATGAATATTTGGATTACGACCATTGTTGTGCGCAAACAAATTATGGTGAATTGAAATGTGCTTTTCACCCCAGCCCAGCAACAAACCAGTACTGTGTCCAACCAAGGTATTCGATTTTATTAAGGAATTGGTATCCTTAGTGTGCAGGCTATGATGCAAGCCCTCACTGATCAAACAGTTTTGAAGCGTGATGTCGTGACAAGGGTACCAAAAAGAGATGTTCTCATCAATGGCCCAACTTACAGAGCAGTGATCGATGATAATATTATAAGGCTGCTGAGTACTATCGGTTTCGGCCAAAGAATTTTCTATGGTTAAGCCATCACGGTTGTCAGGATCGGGCCCCACTAAACTATCACCAACTCTAAATCGCAAATTGCGCATGAGCACATCGTGTGTTCTGATTCTGATTGCAGCCCCTCTGATGCAAATCCCATCTCCAGGCGCTGTTTGTCCGGCTATGGTAACAAAAGGCTCATCTATAAATATATCTTTGGTCAATAAAATGCTTCCACCCGTTCGAAAAACAATTGTTCTCGGTCCCTTTGTGTACAAAGCCTGAGCTAAACTCCCCTCGCCTTTAGCATTTAAATTAATTACTTCAATGACCTTTCCGCCACGACCACCAATGGTGCTGCTAGCAAATCCTTGAGCCCCCGGAAATGCCGGCAAAATTTGCGCTTCCAAAAGTGAAAACGACAGTAGAAAAAATATAGCGCTACAACAAGATTTCATTTTAATAATAGTATTGCAATAGTTAATAAACAATAAGTTTAGCCCGTGCATAGATATGCTCTCCCTCTTGCAAAGTGACAAAATAAAATCCCGACGATAAATCCTGTTTTTCAAAAATAAAACTTTCTCCATTGAGGTGACTGATTTGCCGCACAATCCTACCTTCGCTGTTGCAAATAGTCAAACACAACTCTAAATGACCATCATTGTTGAATTCAATCAAAGTACTAATCTCCATAGGATTTGGAGAAAAACTTATTGCGCTCTTTTGCAAAACAGTTTTTGTATTTGTTACGCATCCAGCATTGAATCTTTCAAGTAAATAATAAGCAAGCTTGATGTTTAAATTGGTATCAAGAAGTCCCGAACGCACGTGAGCATCCACAGCCGTTCCGTACTCCACCATCTTAAAATAGTAGGCTTCCTTTATTTGCAAACTGTCCAATTTCTTAATGTACTGAAACAAGCGATTGCTTTGCAAAGCGTCAGAATAAGGCGTTTCATACAAAACGTTTGGCCCACCAAATTCCGAAACCAACACTGGCTTCGTAATTGTATCCATAAAGTTGTTGTAGTATTCATCCCACTGCTCCACGTCATCGTATAAATGTAAATCGAGCATGTCGTACTTTGCATTCTTTAAAACATAAGTAATCCTATTGAACATGGAAACAACCTCTGGCACTCCACATTGCGCGCTCGTATATTGCACCCCCTTATCGTCGCGAATAGAGGGCACCTTTCCGTTGCACACTGCTAAAGCGCGAAGCGAAAAAGTGGTGAAGCCACCCAAAACAACTTTCGTTGAAGGAGAATTCGTTTTTACCGAATTGTATAAAACATTGTTCGCTGCAACAAACTGAACGCTATCTCCGATATACCAGTATGGAACTTGCCATTCGTTGCCAAACTGTATTTTGTCAATTTTACCCGCATAGCGCTTAAGTAAAGTATCTAGATAGTTTTTAAAATCACTATTGTCATTAAACACGCAAGACAAGCTGTCAGAAAATGATGAACATGCCCAATCGGGCGCCTTGGCCTGTATGGTTAACAATACTTCATAGTAATTGTCGTAGGCCCAGTTAATCCTTGCATCAAGAGGACTCCAATTGTAGACTCCTTGCAACTTTTCTCTGCGCCACCAATTTTCTTCAAATCTTATTTTTTTGACGTGCAGTACATCTAAATGCATTTTACTGAAAGCTTGATAGGTGCTATTTGTTATGGGAGGAAAAGAAATACCTATGTTGGTAGTGGAAAGACAAGTGTCGTTTTGCGCCAACATTCCATTTAGATTTAGGAATAAAAAAAATAGTATAGCACGAAACATTTTCATCAGTTTTTATCGAAATTTAAACACATTGTTGATTTGACGATACAGCATTTATTTGGTTGCCTTATTTTATCAACACTTATATAAAAAAAACTCGTTCGGGTGCAGCACGAAACCAATATAATGATACGAATTTTACAAGCATAGTGACTGAAGTGGCGCCTTAAAAATAAATCTACTGCTATGATTCCAGATAATCATAAACCAAATAGGCGTACCTAAAACAAAAAAACGAATACTGAAAACAGTGAATGTGTATGTGTTTTCGCAGCAGAAACTACCCCTCATCAATTGTCAGTTGCGTACAAAACCATGGGTAACGCATATAAAAAAGTAAATTGCACAAGCACTATATTCAACAATACCAAGCAATAGCGTCCTATTTCAAAAACTCAAGAAACTCTTGCTTTTTTCTGGTAGAAACAGGTATTTCAGAGCCGTCTTTCATATAAATACTTCCGCCATTGCTTTTCTTGAAAAAATCAAAATAGTGCATATTTATCAAATGAGATTGATGAGGGCGGTAAAATGAATATTCACTCAACAGCTCATCAAATTCCTTGATGTTTTTTGACACCGTTATTTTCTTTTTGTTGTTTAAATAAATATCCGAGTAACTGCCATCCGCCGCAATATGTACAATATCGTCTTTGCACACCGCAATAATGGAATCTTGTGTTTTTAAAAAAATGCGTTGCGCTGCAACACTTTTTTTAACTGACTTTAAATTTTCCTGCACTTGATCGCGAACAGGATTCGCCATCATCAATGACTTCGCCTTTTCAACCGCGAACTTCAATTCATTTGGATCAATGGGCTTCAACAAATAATCAATCGGCGAATATTTAATGGCTTGAACAGCAAAAGAATTGTGCGCGCTAACAAATATGATTTTGTATTTGTCATACTTCACTTGATTCAGTATGTCAAAACAGATTTTATTGTTACCAAATTCAACATCTAAAAAAAGAAGGTCGGGCGATAATTTTGCTATTTGTTGAATTGCGTTTGAGCAGTCCCTTGCCTCCCCAGTAATCTCAATGTCGGGATACAGAACAGACAGGTGGCTTTTAAGATTATCAATAGATGCTTGATTGTCATCTACAATGAAAGCTGTTAAATTCATAGAACACTTTTTATTTGTGAAAGATCATTTACTGAACAATTAATTACAATTGCACTAACGCATTTGCCTACCAAACGCAAGAATATATGAAAGTTGCCTCGATTTTAAGTGAAAAATAAAATAATTTTTACCCGCAACATATTGATAATCAAACAACAACAATCCTTGTTTTACACTTAACAAACAACTTCGCGCATCTTCAAAAGCATGGATTCAAGCACTTAAAATAGCGACGTCATGTTTAAATTTCACTTAAATAGCAATCCCCTATTTCAAACAAGATGTACAATTAAATTGACGAAAAGTTTTTTTACTTCTTTATAGAGGATATTTTGTACATACACACAAAAGCAACAATACAATTGTGGTAAAGAAAAAATTATATTTGCACCACTACTAAACAACACGCAAATGAAATTCATTACCTTACTGTTATTACTTTGCCAGATGTGCTATGGGCAAACAAACGTTATCGACACTTTGTGGATAGAAGATTTTGAAGATGGCAATTTTGACGCAAACGTCTTCACCAACGCCTACAATTACAATGGAACAGTGCAAGCTGGCGGATGGCCAAATGGCGGTATTTACGGCTCAAAATCTCTGGTACTGGATGCTGGCAACGGATTTTCAGGGAAATTCAATCTACACATCAAGAAGATCTTCTCAAGCATTAGCACTTACGACAAAATCGTGATGAGTATGAGAACGGGAATTTTCAGTTTACCCGATCAGCAATATCCCACCGAATGTTCGTACACCATCAATTGGGACTGTAACCCACAACGAGAAGGAGGCTTTGGTTGCCAAACATTTGGCCCCACTACCTACACCGTTAAGGTACAAAGTGGCGATGCAAGCGAAGGCGTAAACGACATCGCCATTTGTACTTCATGTTCCTCTTTTGATTACAATGGCGATATGGTAATCTTCATGAATGGAGATGGCACTACCAGCAACTTCGACTATGCTGGCTTTTCCTATTTTTATAAAAATGGAAACCAACAAAATTATAATTCCAACAACATTTACGCCCTTAAAACTTCTCCAAACGAGATCTACACTTTAAAAAGCGATTTCTGCGCCGCCTGTGCCACCAATTATGGACAATGGCCTCAAGATTTTCAAGCTTACTCAGATTGCATGAACAACGCCATAGTTCCCAATGGAGTGCAAGACCTGCCGGTAAAAGTGGATGTAAAAAGCTTGTATTTTTTAGGATACCGAACTGAATTGGGCACTTCAACAGAAAACGCCACGTCACTTGTACACCAAACCATTTACAAAGTTTACGATCTAAATGGAAAAGAAACGACAAATCCTGCCGATTCGTGGAACATCGTTGAGTACAACGACAACACTAGAAAAATAGTGTTTTTTGATGCGCTTGGCCATCCTACAAAGTAGTCGTACTAGATACCCAACACGCGTCCAATGGTCTTCGCTATGATCTGCAAATCGGTGGACAAAGAATGATGGGCAACGTATTCCAAATTGATGCGGAGTTTTTCTGGCATAATCTCTTCTATGTACGTTTTTTCGGGATTGATTGATTTCCCCATCAATTCATTTTCATTGAAATATTTCAGTGAGGCATAATCCGTAATTCCAGGCTGCACGCTTAAAACCCTCATTTGTTC
>CANFBW010000085.1 GCA_947444925.1 Flavobacteriales bacterium
CCTCATCAAACACATAGAACAAGGCTTCAAGGTGGGCATCATCGATCTTACTGAAGGTGAACTGGGCACACGCGGCAGTAAAGAATTGCGCCGCGAAGAAGCCCAAAAGTCGGCTGCACTCATGCAACTCACTGCACGAGAAAACCTGCAAATGGCCGATGGTTTTTTTGATTTGTCGCTGGAAAATAAAATGAGCATTGTGCGCATGATCCGCAAATACCAGCCGCGCATTGTGCTGGCCAACGCTGTTGCTGACCGCCACCCCGACCATGCCCGCGCAGCGCAACTGGTGAGCGAAGCTTGTTTTTTATCGGGACTCTCAAAAATCGACACCAATCAACAAGCGCACCGTCCCGCTTTTGTTTACCACTATATTCAAGACCATTATTGCCAACCTGATTTTGTGGTGGACATCACAGGCTACCTTGATAAAAAAATGGAATGCATCAAAGCCTTTGGTTCTCAATTTTTTGATCCAAATTCTACAGAAAAAACGACACCAATTTCAGGTCCCGAATTCTTCAACTTCCTCGAAGGTCGTTGCGGCGAATTTGGAAGACTCATCAATAAGCTCCACGGCGAAGGCTTTACAACTGCCCGTCCCGCAGGCATTCAAACTTTCAACGACCTAATTTAACTTGAACTTTAAAGAAGTAAAATATCTTTTTCAAAAAGAATTCCGAATGGAGCTGCGCCGCAAGTCGGGCATCAACAGTATTTTGCTTTTTGTAGTCGCCACTACTTTCGTTAGTTTTTTAGCCCTGCAAACCATTCAGCACGCGCCCACATGGAATGCGCTCTTTTGGATCATTACCCTTTTCGCCTTTATTAACGCTGCCAACAATACCTTTCGCAACGACAGTGAAAATACCCAAATGTATTTGAATCAGTTGGCGCACCCACAATCCATTTTACTATCCAAAACATTGTACAACGCACTATTGATGGTTACTACAGGCATTCTCAACTACCTGTGTTACTCTTTCTTCGTTGGCAATTTCATCAGCAACCATGCGCTTTTTATTTTACTCATTGTCATCGGCGGCATTGGCTTTGCCTGCGTTCTGTCGCTGACCAACGCCATCTCCTCGAAGGCCTCTTTCAACAATACCTTAATGCCGATTTTGAGTATTCCCTTATTGATTCCCTTCTTTATCATTTTGGTTGCGCAAACCAACCACCTCGTTGGAAACAAAGAATACAAGGACTTTGCCTATGCCGCAGCGCGTTCAGGAATGGAAGTTGATGTGCTGTGCAAAAACATTGAATTTCAAAGTAGCACCGCCGACAGCAACTGCAACGTTTTTGCTGCTAGCGACTACCAGAACAAAAAAAGCACAATGGTTTTTTGTGGCAACATCGACCCGCACAACAACATTGAAACAATTGTCAAAGGCAAGTTTGAAAACGGCACTTTTTACGCTGCTGCAATTTGGACCAAAGCCAATGTAAACACCAACACTTCAATAAAATACTACGGCGCATTGTCGCTACTCACATTGATCGTATTGATTATCGGCCTATACTTATACCCCAAAATAGCGAAGTTTTAAATTTCGCGCGCAACGCTGTCCAATGCCTGCAGCGCTAAAATGCCGTCAAAAAATCTGAGCACAACCCTAAAAACAAGATTTTTCACATTCTCTTAATTTCTCTTCCCCAACTCTAAACTTTTATGGTTAAATTCGCAGGGTTAAAAAAAAAGCATGCGAAAAATTTGGTGGAAAATACTTTGCATTGTGTTTCTGGTGTTCACGGTAATTGCAGGCTTCAAAATAAAAGTTCCTGCCCTCTACCCAACCCAAGAAACCCTCAGAAATCTGTTTTTTCATGTACCCATGTGGTTTGGCATGATCACTATGATGACCGTATCACTGGTTTACAGCCTTCGTTTTCTCAATAAAAAAGACTTAAAACACGACATTTTCGCGCAAAACTTCGCGCATACAGGAACTCTTTTTGGTGTTCTTGGTTTTATCACTGGCATGCTTTGGGGAAAATACACTTGGGGCGAATGGATTCCTGAAGACACTAAAATCATTGGCGCCGCCGTTGCCGTGCTCTTTTATTTTGCCTATTTTATTTTGCGATCTGCCATCAACGACGAAGAAAAAAAAGCACACCTGTCTGCCGCATACAATGTATTCGCCTATGTGATGCTCATTATTTTTACCGTGATCTATCCGCGCATGCACGCTTCACTGCACCCCGGAAACGGTGGAAACCCGGGCTTCAATGCCTACGACCTCGACTCTACCATGCGCATGGTTTTTTACCCAGCCATCATTGGTTGGATTCTTTTAGGGGTATGGATTTGCACCATCAAAATCAGAATTGAACTTTTACAACGCAATACGATATGAAAGAAAACGCGCAACAAACAACGGTTGAAATGGCCGACCAGTTTTTGAATTCAAATGGGAAAATTTTCGTAGTACTCGGTGTTTTACTCATCATTCTTTTCGGAATTTTCGGCTACTTGTTCAGCGTTGAAAAAAAATTAAAAAGACTCGAAAAACAAAACAGCAAATGAATAAAGGAGCAATCATAGGCTTGTCTATCATCGCCATTGCAGTGACCTTGCTGCTTTTCGTGTTGCAAGACGCCGGAACCTACGCCACGTTCAAAGAGGCAGATGAAAACCCCGACAAAGAAATCACCATCATTGGTCAGCTCAACAAACAAAAAGAAGTGATTTACAATCCCGAAGTCAATACCGACCTTACCACCATGTTTGTTTTTGACGCCAATGGCGAAGAACGCGAAGTACATCTTCACAAAGCGAAACCACGCGATGTCGAAAAATCAGAAAACATTACCCTCACCGGAAAAATGGTGAATGGCGTGTTCAATGCCGAAACCATTTTAGTGAAATGCCCATCCAAATACCAAGACGGAAAAATGGACACTTCTAAATTGATGGAGCAAAAATTTTGAAGTTTTAATCTATGACCATTTCATACATCGGCGAAAATTTACAATTGGGAAAATGGGGACACATTGCCGTGCTCGTTGCCTTTGTATTTGCCATTTTATCAGCCATTGCACATTACTTCGCCGTAGAGGGCGCCGACCATGAAAAAGAAGGCTGGAGAAAAATTGGGCGCTACGCTTTTTTTGCACACGGTTTAGCTGTTGCAAGTATTGTTGCACTGCTGTTCACCATGCTGTACAAGCACCATTACGAATATTTTTACGTTTGGAAACACTCCAACAATGTCATGCCCTTGCGCTATATTTTGTCGTGCTTTTGGGAAGGCCAAGAAGGCAGCTTTTTGCTTTGGACCATATGGCACGTGGTGCTGGGAACAGTATTGAGCTTTACTGCAAAAAAATGGGAAAGCCCAGTCATGGCCGTATTCGCAGCTGTGCAGGTATTTTTGATTTCAATGCTCTTGGGCATTCACATACCTGACGGTCCTTTTATTGGTTGGATGATACTTGTGATTGGTGCCTTTTTACTTTTCATTATTTGGAACAAACTTTCGACCATCGAAAGAATCACCATTGGTGGCGCAGTGCTCACGATAGGTCTGTTCATTGTAAATAAAAACATTCCTGGTTTTCAAATTGGCAGCAGTCCCTTTACCGTGTTGATGCGCGAACACCCAAAATATGGAAAAGAAGCCTTTTTCCTCAATCCACAATACTTGCATGCTTTAGATGGCAATGGACTCAACCCTCTGCTGCAAAATTACTGGATGACCATTCATCCACCAATGTTGTTTTTAGGTTTTGCATCTACGCTCGTTCCCTTCGCTTTTGCGATAGCAGGCTTGTGGACAAAGAAACTCAACGAATGGATGACACCTGCCTTGCCTTGGATTTTCTTTGGTGTTAGTGCTTTAGGAACCGGCATTTTAATGGGCGGCGCCTGGGCTTACGAAGCATTGAGCTTTGGTGGATTTTGGGCTTGGGACCCCGTTGAAAATGCTTCCTTATTTCCTTGGCTTACCTTTGTTGGCGCGGCACACGTAATGATCATTCAACGCAAAAAAGGCAAGTCGTCTTACGTCACCTTTTTACTAACCATGCTTTCGTTTTTACTCGTACTTTACTCTACCTATCTTACGCGCAGTGGTATTTTGGGCGATACTTCGGTGCATTCCTTCGCCGACGGAATGCCGGGGCAGTTGCTTATTTTTCTGTTCTTCTTTTGGTGGCTCGCAGGTTATTTGGTGGTGTGGAACAAAATGCTGCGCATCATTTATACGGTACTCTCGATTTGCTTTTTCGTGGTGCAATTTTATGTAGATGACCTGAAAATACTCAGCATTGTATTGATCGCAAGTTACATTGGCATCTTCGTTTTCAGCTACCTTAAATTTTTTCCGAAAGAGGAAAATGAAAAAGAAGAAAGTGTTACTTCTCGTGAATTTTGGATGTTCATCGCCGCCATTTTACTTTTAATTTCATGCCTACAAATCATCATTACCACCTCTATTCCCGTTATTAATAAAGTGTTTGGCACTGCACTCACCTCTAACACCGATGTCTTTGAAGCTTATGTGAAATACCAAATTCTTTTTGGCTTTTTAATTTGCTTGCTCATGGGTGGCGGCCTCTACCTCAAGTACAGCAAAACACCTGTAAAAAAATTGCTCAGCGATTTGGCGATTAGTTTTGTGATCACGGCCGCACTGTGCTTGATCGTAGCCTTTTCTTATCAGCTGCAATACAAAAACGAAGTCTTTCGTTTGGTGGTGTACTACTTGTTTTTCTTTGCCGCTACTTTTGCCATTGTGGCGAACGTGGGCTACTTTATTCGCGTGCTCAAAGGCAACGTCAAGTCGTCGGGAGCGCCAATAGCGCATTTGGGCTTTGGCATGATCATGCTCGGCGCATTTATTTCAACTTCACAAAGCGATGTGATTTCTGAAAACACTTCGCATTTTGATTTGGAAAAAGCGAGCGACAATTCCATTAAAAACAACGAAAATATTTTTCTTGCGAAAGGCGACACGCTGCCGATGGGCGGCTATTACGTGACGTACAACAACACGTATCAGGATGGTCCAGACATTCATTTCGACGTGGATTATCTGCGCAAAAAACCCGATTCTACTTTTGAAAAAGAATTCTCTTTGAGTCCCTTTATTCAAATCAACGAAAAGATGGGCAACGTTGCTGAACCATCCACCAAACATTATTTACACAAAGACATTTACACGCATTTACAAGCCTATAAAACGGCAAACGCCAATTTATACAAAGTTCCAAAAGGAGACACCGTGCACATGAACGGCGGATTTTTGTGGTTCAAAGATGTACAGCTCAGCGTGAAACACCAAAACAACAACGAAGCTGCAAAGGTTGAATCCATCAAGGTTGGAGCCGTATTTGAAACCTATGTTCCGGGTTTACCGAAAGAACAATTCACGGTGATTCAAAATTTAGTGGGCAAGGAAAGTACTTCTCCGGAAACGAAGGTGGAAAGTTTGAAATCAAAATTCAAACTCGTTGAAATCAATCACGAAGAAGGTTATTTTCTTTTTGAAATCACCAACTATTCCAACGAATACATCATCTTAAAAGCCATTCAATTTCCAATGATCAATATCTTGTGGACGGGCTGCATCGTAATGATCATAGGCACTACAATAGCCATTGTGAACCGCAACAGAAAAACAAAACAAACCCAAAATGTCGGATAGCTATTTACAAAAATTGACCAGCATCAATGCCTTCATTTTTGACGTTGATGGCGTAATGACCAACGGCAGCATCACCATCACGCCTGACGGCGACCAACTGCGCACGATGAACATTCGCGATGGTTTTGCGCTGCAATACGCGGTTAAAAAAGGCTATAAAATCGCCATCATTTCTGGCGGTAAATCAGAAAGCGTTAAATCGCGTTTTACCAAACTGGGCATCACTGACATTTACCTGGGCGTGCACAACAAAAAAGAAGCATACCACCAATTGATTGACGCTTACAACCTCGATCCACAGCGCATTGCTTACATGGGTGACGACCTGCCCGACTATGAAGTAATGACCATGGTGGGCCTACCCACGTGCCCGAAAGACGCTTGTGTTGAAATTAAAAATATCAGCACCTACATATCTCCCAACAAAGGCGGAGAAGCTTGCGTGCGCGACCTTATAGAGCAAGTATTGAAATCACAACAGCAATGGTTCGACGCTTCTAAAATGAACGATAAAGATTTTGTATGGTAATGAAATACATAAAATTACTTCGCCCGCTCAACTTGCTCATGATCGCATTGCTCATGGGTTTAGTGCGCATTTTCGTATTTGAAAAAGGATTGCAGTATTACGGACCTTCGTTGTTTGCGCTACAATTTTCCACTGTCCATTTTTGGAAATTGGTCGCTTCTGTTGTACTTATCGCTGCAGGAGGAAATGTGATCAACGATATTTACGATCAAGAAATTGACAGCGTGAACAAACCCGACAAAAAAATAGTGGGCACCTTCATCAGCGAAACAAAAGCATGGGTACTGTATTTTATTTTGTCACTCGGTGGCATCGCCCTAGGCTACCATTTGGCGTTAGAGGTAAACAACACCGCCTTCACCCTATTTCACTTGTTCAGTCCTTTGTTGTTGTGGGTGTATGCTGCACAGCTCAAAAAATCGGCACTCGTTGGCAACATCGTTATTGCGCTCTTAGCGGCCAGCGTTCCGCTGCTGCAACTCACTTATGAATATGGCTCAATGCTTCCTGTATATTGGGATGTTATTAAAATGAACGAATCGGGCAACCCTTTGACCTTCATGATAGAATGGTGTTTCTACCTTGCTGCATTTGCTTTTTTAAGCACCTTGATCAGAGAAATCATTAAAGATTTAGAAGACATCGAGGGCGACAAAAGATACGGTGCACGCACCCTACCCATTGTGATTGGCGGCGTAGCCACAAAAAAAACAATCATCATACTGTCGATGCTCTTCATCGCTGCTTTATACGCATCCTTGTTTGTGCTTTCCATTTTTGAACGTCCCCTGCTGTTGGTCATGATTTACCAATCGCTGTCGGTGGTCCTCATCATTGGCTTCGGCATTGTAAAGTTATTGAAAGCACAAGACAAAAAAGACTTCAGCTACCTCAGCAATCTATGGAAAATAGTCATGCTTGTGGGCTTTGGAAGTTGCGTTATTTATGGACTTCTGTAAAACTTAGAGGATGATCGCGCAAACAAAAAAAATAATTCTAGCATCAAAATCTCCGCGTCGTCAGTACTTGCTGAAAGAGCTGAATGTTGAATTTGAAATTAGAACCAAAGAAATTGAGGAAATTTATCCACCCCATTTGAAAGGTCCGGAAGTACCAATTTACCTAAGCAAACTCAAAGGAGAATCTTTCAAAGACGAATTGAAACACGATGAACTTGTGATCACTTCTGACACCATTGTTTGGGTGAACGACGAGATTTTAGGCAAGCCCGAAAGCAGAGAAGACGCCATTGCCATTCTGCACAAATTGAGCCACAACATGCACCGCGTTGTTACTGCCGTGACCCTGCAAGAAAAAGAACGCAGCACTACTTTTCACGAAGAAACAGAAGTGTATTTTAAAAAACTAAGCGATGTTGAAATTGCTTTTTACATTGACAATTTCAAACCCTACGACAAGGCCGGATCATACGGCATACAAGAATGGATTGGTTATGTGGGCATTGAAAAAATCAACGGCTGCTTTTACAATGTAATGGGCTTACCACTCTTTCGCTTGAACCAACATTTGCGCGCTTTGGGCATTATCGATGTAAAGTAAGGCGCTGATACTGTCCGTTTTTCGAGACTTTTTTTTTGTAAAAATTCTTGTTAACATTGCATACACTGCAAAATGCACTATGTTTTCTATCAAAAAATTACGCCTTCATTGGGTGGGCTTTGCCCTTTTTCTTTCTTCTGTAGCTTCGGCACAAATATACAACAGCACCGATTTAATGTGCTTGCAAAGCATTCTATATTCAAATTCAAGCAATAGCCTTGGCTGGAATCCGATAAGCCCCAGCACCATGAATGGCGTTACATGGCAAAACATAGGATCAGAGTACCGCGTTATTGAGCTGCGGGTCAACTCAGCATCTTTGACCAACCTCGATGTGCGCGATCTTGCTTTTCTGCGTCTGCTTGAATGCAATTGGAATCAAATCAC
>CANFBW010000086.1 GCA_947444925.1 Flavobacteriales bacterium
CCTGAACTGATCGCTGAAATGTTTGTGAAATGGCAGCAGGGATTTGAGGTCGTGTATGCAAAACGCAAAGAGCGCAGAGGTGAAAATTTCTTTAAGAAGTTCAGTGCTAAATTGTTTTACCGTGTCATCAACAAAATGATTTCGTTCAACATCCCAATGGATACGGGCGATTTCAGAATTATCGACCGAAAAATCGTGGATGTGCTGAAGAGCATGCCGGAGCAGCAAAAATTTTTAAGGGGTCAAATTTCCTGGGCAGGATTCAAACAAACTTATGTGGAATATGATCGCGATCCGCGTCATGCAGGAGAAACTGGTTACACTTTTAAAAAGATGATAAAATTTGCCTTAGACGGCATTACTTCTTTTTCTGATGCGCCTCTTAAATTGGCTTCATTGATAGGTTTTATTGTGTCTGGATTTGCCTTTCTTATGATATTGTACGCCTTGTATGCACGTTTTATTTCGCGCGATTATGTGCAGGGCTGGACTTCCTTAATGCTTGCCGTTTTGTTTCTTGGCGGAATTCAATTGATTTGTTTGGGCATGATAGGAGAATACATTTCAAGAGTAGCCAATAATATTAAAAATCGACCACTGTACATCGTTCGGGAAACAAACACCGACCAATAAAATATGGAACAAAAAAACAACAAGTCCTTGATTGCTGCATGGGCAATCGTTTTTGCCATTTTGTTGGCGCATTTTTACAATCCAAGAACCACCGAAGGAGACTACAAAAGAGAATTGACTTTTGACACTTTCTCTTATTACTTGTATTTGCCAGCGACATTTATTTATGATGATATTGCGTTGACCAAGCAAGACACTTTGCATGCTTTGTTCAACAAGTACGAACCTTCCCCAACGTTTTATCAAATTTTTCAAATTGAAAATGGAAATTGGACACCCAATTACACCTGTGGTTTTGCCATGCTTTGGTCGCCGTTTTTTGCCATTGCGCACTTGTGGGCGAGCTTGTCGGATTACCCCGTGGATGGCCTCTCCTTTCCTTATCAGTTTTGCATTGCTTTTGGAAGTATTCTCTTGATTTTACCGGGGATATTTTTTGTGCGAAAAACACTTTTGCGATTTTTTAGCGATGGTGTTGCTGCGTTAACCATGTTGTTTTTGGTGCTGGGCACAAATTATTTTCACGAGGCTTTCGACGATTATTTGCAGCCACACGCGATCTTGTTTACAGGCTATGCGATGCTGATGTATTACACCATGCTTTGGCACGATACCTTCAAAAGAAAGTATGCTGTTTATTGTGGATTTTTAATGGGCATCATGATTTTGTTGAGACCCAGTGAGATTTTGTGTGTTTTTATTCCACTGCTGTGGAATGTGTATGACAAACAGTCGCTTCTAGATAAAATTAAAAATGTAAAAGACAATTTTTCTCATTTGTTGTTTGCTGCGCTTGCCGCATTCGTGGTGGTGATTCCGCAGCTGATTTATTGGAAGGTGGTCACTGATTCATTTTTGTTTTTCAGCTACCAGCGCACTGAAGGATTTGATTTTTTACATCCGCACATTTGGAACAGTTTGTTCAGCTTCAAAAAATCGTGGTTCATTTATACGCCCATTATCATTTTTCCTTTGCTTGGTATTTTTCTGTTGCGAAAGAAAAAAAAAGAAGTGTATTATCCGATCGTCGTTTTTACTGCATTTAATTTCTATCTGCTGTGTTCATGGGCGGCATGGTGGAATGGTGGAAGTTACGGAATGCGCTATTTCACTGAATCTTATTCAGTATTGGCGCTTCCCTTTGGATTCGTTATCAGTGCCATTGGCACCAGCAAGTGGTGGGTTAAATCGAGTTTGTACCTGGTATTGACTGCGCTGACGGCTTTGAATCTTTTTCAGACCTGGCAATATGTAAACTGGATCATTCCCTGCGACAGGATGAATTGGGCCTACTACAAACAAATTTGGTTGAAAACCGAAGTCAGCGATGAAGACAGGTCATTGATGGAAATACAACGCTCTATCAGCGCCACGGAGGAATTTACAAATGAGCAAGATTACAGCAAGAAAACCATTGGTTTTTTCAACTACGAAACTGTGAATTCAGAGTTTGTTGATGCCAATCGTTGTGATACTTTTTCATTGAGCAAGCCCTATTCATACCGATATGGAGCAAATGAGGAATGGGGACCAACTTTTTCAATTCGCTATGACAATTTGGTAAAGGAAGATAAGGACCATGTGTGGCTCAGAGTTTCGCTGGATTACTTTGCCGGTGCAGACATTAATGAAAATCCGGCCTCACTGGTAATCAATATGCCTCATGGCGATTATTTGTTGAAGTACAAGGCCTTTGATTTGCAAAAGCGCCCTTTTAAGCCCAATGAATGGAACCATGTTGTAGTGGATTATATGACGCCGTTTCCTTATATGGAAAGCGATAAAATGGAAATATACATTTGGCACCGTGGCAAGAAGAATTTCTACATCGATAATTTTCACATTGAAGCATTTGAGAAAAAATAGAATTAGAGCGCATGAAAACAAAACTACTTTCCATACTTCCCTATGCCGCAGTGGCATTTATTGTCATTTATTCGGCGTTCAAGTATGATGCAAAGCACAAGCAACAGGCAACAGTTCGTGCACAGGAGCAAGTCGCCCAAGAAAGGGAACTTTTGTACAGTTTTACAGCCGATTTCGAAGCAGGTGAAAAATTGAATTTCGTACCCAGCGAAGCAATAAAGTTTGCAGGAAATAGCGCGGCAATTGTTGCTAAAGAAGGAATATATGGTCCTACTTTTTCATGTGACTCTTTAGCACTGTTGAACAAAGTCAAAAGAGTTGAAGTGAGCTTGATGCTGTATGTCGAGGCCCCAAATAAAGACGCTACTATAGTGCTTTCTTTTGACAATGAAACGCGCAATTTGATATACAAAAGTGCAGGCATGATGGATGGTTTTAAAGCAAACGAGTGGGTTCATGTAAAAAGTAAATTTGAAATAAATGCGGAGACCTTCGAACATGAAAAAAAGCTAATTTTTAAGGCCTATACCATGAATTCGGGTGGCGATAAATTTTTCATTGACAATTTCGAAGTGAAGCTTTTTTCAACGAAATAGGGACGCGAACATATTTTTAGAGTTCGACAGTCTTGGAAGAGGAAACGGGTTTATTCTCGAAAATCTACGCCAAAGAACTGCCTTTGGGGTATTAAACTTTTCAAACTTTGCAACCTTCCATTGTTTTTTGCGATACACCAATCTAGATGATTAAAGGGGAGGCGTATGAAAAATGCATGTTTAATTCCGCTGCTAATATTCGTTTTCATAAGTTGTACAAAAGTACAAAGGGAGGAATCTGGTTTTGAAGTTTTCCTCATCAAAAAAGGACAACACAATTCAAGAAGCGCTTTTGTTTCCTATGACGATTCTATACTGAAATTCGATGTGGTCTTTGATTCTACTGCCATATACAACATTGTTGCTCATGACGACAATAAAGACGTCAACAAACTTTTCGGAATAACAGATTGCGGAATGGCTAATCACATGAATAGTGCTCGCATTGGCTGGCGTTGGTTTCAAGACAGTTTGCAATTGTTTTCATATGTGTATTGCAACAGTGTGCGAACGATCACTTATATCACTTCAGCGAATATTGGCGAGGAGGTACATTGCTCAATTACAGCGAAAAGAGGGCAATACGTTTTTTCAGTCAACAGTGTTTTACACAACGAAAAGCGAATTTGTACGGGAAACGATCGCTATTTGCAATACCCGTATTTTGGTGGCAATAGGCTTGCCCCGCATAACATTTCTATCAAAATTGACTACTAATTTAACCGCGATTTTCACTTTTGGTTGTTGATTACAATTTTGAGATTGTTCACCAAGTGTGCGTTTATTTTCTTGCTTTGTGGCTAATGGAAGTAAAAGCTATTGGAAACATGTTTGGACTCTTTAGCACTTTGCCTTATCGCAAAGGCGAGGTGGTGCTGACGATTCAGGGGGAGATCATGGATCATCCGCTGCGTACTTCCATACAAATTGCCGAAAATGTGCATGTTGATGTTGCGGCACCTGCAAAATTCATCAATCATTCTTGCGCTCCCAACACAAAAGTGGAGGGACGAAACATGGTTGCGCTGACAAACATCAGTGCAGCAGACGAAATTACATTTGATTATCAATCGACAGAGGACGAGTTGAGTGCTCCTTTTGTGTGTCGTGATTGCGGGGAAATGGTTAAGGGTAAGCGTTTCAGAGGGGAGCGGCTATGCAATGCGGTGTCAGCGCATAAAATTTTGGAAACCCATTAGAAATTGTGCCGTAGAAACAAGGACTTTGGGTTGGACTGTGTATAAAATGTTGAGAATAAACCATAAAATATCGGCGCTTTTTATCGCCCTCTTGTTCTCCTTTTCAGGATTGCAGGCTTCTCGCTTTTGGGTGGGCAATGGCGGTAATTGGAACGATGCTGCACATTGGTCAACGACCAGCGGTGGTAAAGCTGGTGCAGCAGTGCCTACGGCGCTTGATGTCGCAATTTTTGACGCCAAGTCTTTCAGTGCTGGTGGCCAGGTAGTGTCAATTACAGGTGATGTTTATGTGGGCGGTATGGATTGGACTGCTGTTTCAAATAACCCCACATTAACAGGTTCTCCGGCGCAAAAGATCACACTTTATGGACCAGTCTTTTTGGCTAAAGACATGCACAATGAATTTGCCGGAAGCATTGATTTTATTTCTCAAAGCGATGCCGGCTATGCAGGAAATCTTGCAGGCAATGATTTTACTGGCGTTTGGACTTTCTTAGTACAACCTGAAAATTTGGTTTTCAAAAAGAGCAAGGAAAGCGGCAACCAAGTGTTGGGGCCAATCACCAGTGTTACGGTGACAAAAACGGATGCCACCTGTGGTTGTGAAGGAACAGCAAAGGTAACGCAAGTTGGTGGAACAGCGCCTTATACTTATACCTATACTCCCGTTGGGCCTTATGCTGGCGAACCAGGTGATTCTATTTACAATTTGTGTCCAAAAAACTACGTGGTCGTTGTCAAAGACGCGCTGAATCAAGTGAATTTTAAAGCATTTACGATTGACGGTCCGAATCCGGCTTTGTTCGTTGTTCCCAGTCCGCCAGTGAACAACACGTGCAACAACAGTTGTGATGGGCAGTTGGGCGCTATCGGTTTGGGAGGCACTGGAGCTATTACTTATTTATGGGATGATGGTGCTGCGCAGACCACAGGTACGGCAACCAATCTTTGCGCAGGAAATTACAGTTTGGTTGTTACCGATGCCGCTGGATGTACGGCAAATTATGCAGATGTGCTCACTGAACCAACGGTACTTGTTGCTACCATCACTGCCAAAACCAATGTGGCCTGCGGTGGTGCCTCTACGGGAGCAGCAACAGGTTCGGCCTCAGGTGGCTCATCTCCTTATACTTATTTGTGGTATGATGCCGCTGGAGAAACAACAGCCGCCATTACCAATTTAGCGGCTGGCACCTACCACATTGAAATTACCGATTCACACGGCTGTAAAGATACCGCTACTGCTGTAATTACGCAGCCTGCACCTCTTGCATTGACGGCTACAACTGATCAAAATATTTTGTGTCATGGGGTGTGCATCGGACAAGTATCTTACGTTGGTTCTGGAGGCACTGGGGCCTTGACCTATTCATGGTATGACGCACCAGGATTACCTACGGGAACACCAGTCACCAATATGTGCGCCGGAACCTATAATGTGCGCGTTACAGATGCCAACTTGTGTACTAAAACTGCTGTTACTTCAGTCACTGAACCCAATGCTTTAGTGGCAACTATTACTGACTCTACCAATGTAATGTGTCGAGGTTTATGCAATGGTACGGCAGATGTTGGTGTTGTTGGCGGAACAGCACCATACACCTACGATTGGTATAATTTATTTGCGCAAACCACCACGCATGCAACGGGAATTTGTGCCGGAGCTTCTAATGTCCAAGTTACCGACGCCAAAGGCTGTAAGGATACCGCTACGGTGACTATTATTCAACCCGCAACAACGCTTTTTGTAAACATTGTAAACCAGCACAACAACGTGTGTTTCGGTGCTTGTATTGGCGATGCTACTGTTCGTCCAACGGGTGGAACACTCCCTTATACATACAATTGGTACGACACTCCTGGTTTGGAGATTGATACTTTTTCAAATAGTTTGTGTGCCAATACTTACCACGTTGAGGTAACAGATGGCAATGGCTGTTTGGACACCCTCCCTGTCTCTATTACCGCGCCCACTCAAGTGACGGCAAGTTTTATCGATAGTATTCCTTTGGCATGTAACGGCAACTGCAATGGTTCATTGACTGCAGGGGGCGCGGGCGGAACACCCGGCTATACGTACTTGTGGTTGGCTCCTGTTGGACCTGTTACGGCAATAGCATCGGGGTTGTGCGCCGGTGCATATAGCGTACAAGTGAGTGATGCCAACGGCTGTAAAGGGGTGGCGAATTATACTTTAGCAGAACCTCTTGCCTTAAATGCAGTGATTGGCACTCAGGTCAATGTAACTTGTCATGGTTTATGTACCGGTGAGCTCACTGCAGCGCCCACGGGCGGTACCGCGCCTTATACTTACAATTGGTATGATGACGCCAACAAATCGACAGTAAAAGTTACCGGATTGTGTATTGGCACTCATCACGCTGAAGTAACAGATAAAAATAGTTGTAAAGATACTGCCGTTGCAACCATTACAGAGCCTGCTGCTTTGGTTGCAAGCATTACTGATTCTACAGATCTTTTGTGTGGCAATGTTTGCAATGGCGATGCCACTGCTGCTGCTGCCGGCGGTACCGCTGGATACACTTACAAATGGTACAATGCGGGTGGACAAACCACGGTCAAGGCAACAAATCTTTGTGCCAGTATTCAAAATGTTGAAGTGACCGACGCGAATGGCTGTAAGGACACCGCTCAAGTAACGATTGACAGCCCGGTGACCATGACTTCAAGTATCACCACTTTAACCAATGTGCAGTGCCATGGCGCTTGTGACGGTGGCGCTACAGTGACTGCCGTTGGTGGCGTTGCGCCTTTGGTGTACAGTTGGTATGATGCACCTGTTGATCCTGCAACAGCTGCGGTTTCTGGTTTGTGTCCGGGCTTGTTTCACGTTTCCATCACCGACTTAAATGGTTGTTCAGTCACCGATTCGGCGACCATTATTGAACCCACAGCGATTGCACTGATATCGGGTGGACAAAAGAATTTGGATTGCAAAGGCACCTGCGACGGAACGGCAACTGTTTCCGCCTCCGGTGGCACTGGTCCTTATAGCTACAATTGGTACGACGCGGGCAATCAGATTACAGCTCAGGCAACAGCGCTTTGTGCCGGAACATACAATGTTGAAGTTACCGATGCCATCAGTTGTAAAGACACGATGGTTTTTATCATTACAGAACCTGCTTTGGCTTTAGATGTGGTGTTGACGGCCTCTGCGCAAGCGACCTGCAGCGGTGTTTGCAATGGTACCGCTACCGTTACTGCGAGTGGTGGAACAGCTGCCTACACCTACTTATGGTACGGCTTAGTGGGTACTCCAAGTGGCCCAACCCGTTTGACACTTTGTGCTGGAAATTACAATGTAGAAGCTAGCGATTCAAAAGGTTGTAAAGACACAGTATTAGTGGCAATCACAGCCCCAGTAGTGGTGGTAGCAACTGTCACCGACAGCACGAATGCTACTTGTAATGGGGTTTGTAATGGCGATGCCACCGTTGCAGCAGTTGGGGGCTTGGCTCCATATACTTACGATTGGTTTACTGCAGGCAATCAAAGTACCCTTTTGGCCACTGCGCTTTGCAGCAATTTACAGCAAGTTCAAGTGACGGATGCCAACGGATGTATAGATACTGCCAGCGTAAATATTACCGAACCTTTGGCTGTGGTGGTCAGCATTATTGATTCAACGAATCTTTCTTGTAATGGCGTGTGTATAGGAGATGCTACTGCTGATGCGCTTGGTGGCACTGGGCCATACACTTATTCTTGGTATGATGTTGCGGGAACTCCCACAACGATACTTGCCTCTGCTTTGTGCGCCGACACTTTTCACGTTGAAGTGACCGA
>CANFBW010000087.1 GCA_947444925.1 Flavobacteriales bacterium
ATGTGGCACGACATTCACACCCGAATGAACCCAAAAGAATTGGCCGCGTGGAATGCGGTGTACGACCCCATTATCGCAAAATTCAAAAAATCAAATTTGAAAGGAAAAGCACTTACGCAATGGAAATACCAGCGCTACCTGCACGACTATCTCTCCTGCGTGGCTGGCGTTGATAAAAGTGTAGGAGAAATTCGACAGTATTTAAAAGACAACGGACTCGATCAAAACACCATTGTGGTGTACACCTCTGACCAAGGATTTTATTTGGGCGAACATGGCTGGTTCGACAAGCGTTTTATGTTTGAAGAATCGTACCGAACGCCACTATTAATTGAATGGCCCAACAACATCAAAGCCGGATCAGTGAACAAAGATATGGTGTCGAATATTGATTTTGCCGAAACCTTTTTAGACATCGCTGGCGCTAAAATACCGGCCGATATGCAGGGCGCAAGTATGTTGCCCATACTGAAAGGCACCACCCCTGCTGATTGGCGCGATGAGCACTATTACCACTACTACGAATATCCGGGCTACCACAGTGTAAAGCGACACTATGGCATTAGCACCCAACGCTACAAACTCATTCACTTTTACTACGACATCGACGAATGGGAAATGTTTGATTTGAAAAGTGATCCAAAGGAACTGCGCAACGTTTACAACAACGCAGCGTACAAAACAGTGCGTGACGAAATGCACATGCGCTTGAAAAAAATAATGTTCAAATACAAAGACAGTGATGCGAAGGCCGATTCTATTTTGAAATTAAAATTGATTCCAAAAACATACGTGCATTGAAAAAAAACAACGACACTTTTTTTGCCGACTTCGTGCACAAGCCGTTTAGTTTGATTACTAAACCCATTGGCGCCGCCTGCAACTTAAAATGCACCTATTGTTTTTACCTTGAAAAACAAAAACTTTTTCCGGAAAGTAAAAGTTTAAAAATGACGGAGGAATTGCTGGAAGACTATATTAAACAATATATACAGTCACAACCCACCCCTACCGCGCAATTTGTTTGGCAAGGTGGAGAGCCTACTTTACTGGGTCTCGACTATTTTAAAAATGCACTGCGCTTGCAGCAAAAATATGCCCATGGAAAAACGATAGAAAATGCTTTTCAAACCAATGGCATTTTACTTGACGACGAGTGGTGTGCCTTTTTTCACGACAACAATTTTTTAATTGGCTTGTCGATTGACGGACCAAAAGAAATGCACGACCATTACCGCTACACCAACAACAATGGTCCAACGTTCGACAAAGTTTTGGCAGCGATTCGACTCCTGCAAAAACACAAAGTAGAATTCAATACACTCACTGTGGTGAACGATTACAATGCTGACTTTCCACTGGAAGTCTATCGCTTTTTAAAATCCATCGGCAGTGTATATATGCAATTTTTACCTGCGGTAGAGCGTGTTTCCGAAAAGGATCAAGACAAAGGAATTCGCTTTGTGTCGAACCAATATAGCGCTGCTGCTTACGTCACAGACTATAGTGTTCCGCCAAAAAAATACGGCGCTTTCTTAAATGCAATTTTTGACGAATGGGTGAAAAACGACGTGGGATCTTATTTTATACAACTCTTTGACACCACGTTGGCAAATTGGATTGGTGCCGACCCGGGCATTTGCATGTTCAGCGCAACCTGCGGCCACGCCGGTGTAATTGAACACAATGGCGACGTTTTTTCTTGCGACCATTTTGTTTTTGCAGAATACAAATTGGGCAATATCAAAGAAATGAATTTAGGCGATTTAATGAACTCCCCGCAACAGCAGTTGTTTGGACAAGACAAGTACAACTCATTGCCGCAAGCTTGTTTAAAGTGCCCGTTTTTAGATAAGTGCTGGGGCGAATGCCCGAAAAAACGCTTTCTGTACACCGAAGATGGCGAGTACGGACTAAATTACCTATGCGAAGGCTACAAAAGTTTTTTTGCACACGTTACCCCCGCCATGGAATACATGGCAGGTGAATTAAAAAATGGGCGATCGGCCGTTTCGGTAATGCGAAAAATCTAATCGACAAAAAAGCAGAATTGAAAACTATTTATTTCCCCAACCAATTCAGCAATTTCCCCAAGGCAATATTATTTGCTTCACACTGTTTAGCGCCTTCCAACAAAGCAGCTTCTTCTTGCACAAAATCAGCTTTTTGTAATTCTGCTTTTGCATTTGCAATCAAGTCTTGTATTCCACCAGCCGTTATTTCCAAGTGAAACTGTAGCGCCAACACTCTTTTCTTGTATAAAAACGCTTGGTTGCGACACGCTGCTGACGAAGCTAAATGCACCGCCTGACGCGGAATATCAAAGGTATCACCGTGCCAATGAAAGGCATCAAATGCTGCTGGCAAAGATTTAAAAAAGAAATGCCCAGTCTTTTCAATAGGAAACCACCCTATCTCTTTTTGCGGATTTGCATACACCTTCGCCCCCAAGCACTCTGCAATCAATTGTGCGCCCAAACAAATACCCAACACCAATTTATCGGCATCAATAGCCGATTTAATCAATGCCTTTTCTTCTGCCAGCCAAGGATGTAAAGCAACATCGGCAACACCCATAGGGCCACCCAACACTACCAATAAGTCAAAAGAAGCCAAGTCGGGAAGCGCAAATTTCTCGAAAAACTTGGTGGCCTTTATTGAGTGTCCTTGCTCTTTCGCCCAATCTTCAATAGAACCAAGGCCTTCAAAAGAAACGTGTTGCAAATAATGTATGCGCATATTCAGATTTTATATTTTTTCAAAACTACAAATTCTCTGAAGTATTCGAGTCCTCAATTTAAAATGTATCTTTGCGCCCTTATGAAAAAGATCAACGACTCTCGAAAACTATTAGGTGTAGGTCCAACTGCTGACTTAGCGGAGCTAAAAAGCATCTACCGTAATTTTATGAAGGAATTTCATCCTGACAAATTTCAGGACGAAGCCGGAAAAGCACAAGCCGAGCTTAAAAGCAAGGGCATCATTGAAGCCTACCACTTTTTAGTAAGCATCAACAAAGAAACCCACGCGCAAAACGCAGCGGAGTACAATACTACTTTGAGCACCTCGGTGATCAAAGACTTTGAGTACCAAGCGCAAACGCTAAAAGTGACTTTTACCGACGGCAGTGTTTACGAATATTTTGATGTGCCTAAAAACACATACGTGAAAATGGTCAATGCTGACTCTCCAGGAAGATTCGCAAAAAGACATATTTACGGCTCTTTCGTATTTAGAAACGCCAGCAAGTCGAACGGATAATAAAACGCTATTTTTGTTTAGCTAGCGCATTAATAAATTGTAAAAATGCTTGTCTGTACAATTATTATCGCTTTATTTGTTGAAACCCTACTTCAATGAAAAAAATATTGATCATTTCGGCCCTTGCATTTTTAGCTGCTTGTACTGCTTCCGTTAAAATGGCGGCAGACCCTGCACAGTCAGACGTAGAAAGAGGAAGCAAACTTTTTCCCGCATTAACTTTGAGTGCGCTAAACGAAGGAAAACTCGCCTACGAAAGCAATTGCGGAAAATGCCATGGACTTTTTAGTCCCCTCAAATTCAATGAAGCCAAATGGCGCAAAGAAGTGCCGCCAATGGCAAAAAAAGCGAAAGTCGACGCAAATACACAAAACCTTATTTTGCAATACGTAGTGACCATGAATGGCGCTGTTGTAAAATAAAATGCAGCGCAAAGATTTTATTAAATCCATTGCTCTTTTGCCTTTAGCTGCAAGTTTTATGAATTTAAAAGCACTTTCAAACAGTCTCTCGCAGCTGCGCGGCACCAAAAAAATGCCGGTGCTTTTTGTTGGCCACGGCTCTCCGATGAATGCCATCGAAGACAATGAATTCTCCAAGCGCTGGAAACAAATTGCTCAGGAAATTCCGCAGCCAAGCGCCGTGCTTTGTATTTCGGCGCATTGGCTCACCAAAGGCACCTTTGTCACCGCAATGGACTTTCCTGAAACCATCCACGACTTTGGTGGTTTTCCGCAAGCGCTCTTCGATGTTCACTATCCAGCGCCAGGAAACCCATTATTGGCAGCAGAAACCAAAAAACTCATGCACAGCACCCCTGTAGGCCTCGACCACGATTGGGGACTTGACCATGGGACCTGGAGTGTTGTCAAACAAATGTATCCCGACGCCAAAATTCCAGTTCTGCAGCTGAGCATTGACTACGCTAGACCACCGCAGTACCATTACAACTTGGCAAAAGAACTTGCTGCTTTGCGCGCCAAAGGTGTATTGATTATAGGCAGCGGCAATATGGTACACAATTTAGGAATGGTCGACTTTACGCGCATGAACGACCCGAAGGGCTTTGGCTTTGATTGGGCTTTAGACATGAATGGGATTTTCAAAAAACACATCAGCAGCAAAGAACACACTGGCTTAATCAATTATCAAAGTTTAAGCAAGGCAGCCCTCCTGGCCATCCCTACGCCCGACCACTACTATCCGCTGCTTTACACTTTAGCGCTGCAGGACGAGAGCGAAGAAATTTCATTTTTTAACGACAAAGCAATGGCTGGATCACTGACAATGACCTCCGTAAAAATTGGAACTTAGTAACGTCGACCTGTTGATAAAGAACAAGCAAAACAAGCAAAGCACCAGTAAAATCAATGCTTTCCCCACAAATACGGGTTTAGTCGTACAGCAAGTTATTCACCTTAGATAATAACTTGTTGAAAACTTGACACGTAGGAAACTTAAGTTTATTTTTGCAACTTGACAGATACTATTTGCAACTTCACAGATACTATGAAGAAAAATTCAACATTGAAATCATTTAGTAAAAGATCAATTTTCTTTTTGCTTTTTGTACTTAGCTTGTCCGGCTTAACCTATGCCGCAGGTTCGAAAACAGTGTACTCAAGGGTGAACAATGGTTCGGTTACAGACGGTACGGCTTGGGCAACAAGCCTTGGTGGAGGCTCATGCACCTGCACGCCAGATTTTTCAAAAGACGTAGTTAATATCAACCATAACACTTCTGTGTCGGGCAATCTTGATGTTAAAAGCCAAGGAACACTTAACATTGGCTCCAATGCAACATTTAACGTATCTGGAACACTAACCTTCTACAATGGCGCTGTAGTTAATGTTGGGACTGGTAGCACCTTGAATGCGACCGACATCGTAAACAAAAACAACAGCAATCAAATTACTGTGAACGGCGCAATCACTGCCACCAACACTTTTTCGGGCGGCAATGGATCTACACTAACTGGAAGTGGCTCCTTAGCAACTGGTGGTACTGCAATATTATCTGGGAGTGGCACCGTATTTGGTGCAACGACCAGTTGCCTAGTTGGACCATGCACGGCATCCAACCAGGCGCAATTGCCAGTGACCTTGGTTCGTTTCGAGGCAAAAAAAGTGGACGGAAGTATCCTTCTATCTTGGACTACTGGATCGGAAATCAACAATGACTTCTTCGCTGTTGAAAAAAGCACAGATGCCGTAAACTTCGAAGTAATTGACCAAATATTGGGTGCTGGCAACAGCAATCACTCCATAGAATACTCGAGCACTGATCACCACACAAGCGCTTCTCGTGCATATTACCGATTAAAGCAAGTTGATTTTGATGGTTCAATCGCTTACTCAAAAACAGTGGAAATAAATGGTTCTAACTTAGAAAACGCTTTTTTCAGCGTGGCGCTATCTACAAACCCAGCTTCAAACAATCTGCTTGTTTCATTTGCCAATAGCCAAAAAAATAGCCTTGTAAACGTTAGCATTTCTGAACTCTCTGGAAAGGAAGTGTTTCATTCTTCTTATGCGCTTGGAACACAAATCAGCACATCCAACATAGACACTTCCAACTTGTCTGCTGGTCTATACGTGCTTTCCACTTCTTGTGATGGAAACAGCAGCCATCAAAAATTAGTCATCGAAAAAAGAGACTAATAAAATCACTTCACTGGTCAGGTATTCATTTTACGTTTCCGTCACACTTTTAAGTAAAAGAATGACGCGCTGCCCTTTGTACTAGCAAAAAAATGATGGTTTGTTTGCTAAATTAAATATATATCATAAATTCGCTGCTCAATTTACAACTATGAAAACAAATTTTACTACAACAATTAAGTCTGCGACACTTGCTTTCGCAGTGTTAATGGGCAGCAGCGCTCTTATGGCAACTCCGCCACCGGTTGCAAAAACGGTATACTCAATTGTTGCAGATGCCGACGTTGCAACTTCAACTGATTGGTCATTGACTTCAGGTGGTGCTTCTTGTTCATGTACTCCAAACTTTACAATTGACGCAATTCATATTGAAACTGACGCCTTTTCTGTTGGCAGCATCACTTTGGGAGCAGTCGCGAGTTTATTCATCACTAATGGTTCTGTATTTTCGGTAACAGGAACACTTATATTAGATGCTGCTTCAGCAGTGAATATTTCAGCTGGTAGCGGTTTGAGCGTTAGCGGTGACCTTGTGAACAACGGAACATCAATCACTGCAAACGGAAACATTGGACTAAGCGGTAACTACACTGGGTTAAATAGTTCTGGAATATCTGGCTCTGGAGGAATGAAAACTGGCGGTATTGTGTCACTGGATGTTTCTGCTACGACTTTTGGCTCAGGTACTGGCTGTGGTGCTGGCCCATGCGCAACGGGAACTACGCCACTGCCGGTTACATTAATTAGTTTTTCTGCCAACAATAATGGAACAGGTGTTTCTTTATCTTGGTCAACAGGATCTGAAATCAACAACGATTACTTCATTGTACAAAAAAGCATTGACGGAGCAAACTTCGAAACACTTGAACAAGTAGCAGGTGCTGGAAACTCCAACCACGTTAACAACTATGCAATTGTTGACAATGGAAGCGTAACAGCAGTAACATACTATAGATTGAAACAAGTTGACTTTGATGGTGCTGCCACTTACTCATACCCTGTAGCTATAGAATCAGCTCAAACTGCAAGCGCTCAATTGTCTGTTTATCCAAACCCAACAGCTGGAACTGCCAATCTTTCTTTCACTAACTTAGGAAAAGGAACAACGATCAATATAACGATCACTGATATCTCTGGCAAAGTAGTTTATGCGAACACAAGCATCACTTCTTCAGAAAGAACAAATACTAATTTTGACGCTTCTTCTTTAGCATCTGGAATGTATGTAGTAAACGCTATTTGCAACGGAAATGCTTACCATGAGAAATTAATGGTATCAAGAGTTGACTAATCAATAAACCAAGAATTCTTTAAAAGCCCGATTCGTATGAGTCGGGCTTTTTTTTGCCTACGGTGAGATTGGCTTTCTCCTCAAGTTCAATCTTAACCCAGCCTTACAACTTCAATATGGAAAACCATACACAACCCTTCTGCAAAACAGAGCAGCTTCAGAAATAAACAACGACTATTTTATTCCATGAGAAAACGCCAAGGGCTATAACTTATCACTTACGCAAAAAATCGTTGGCACCAAGAAACAGCAATACTATCAGATATTACAAAGCCAAACTCAAGCAAACCGTTACAGAGAGCTACAAAAAGCTGTTTTACCATTTGAAAGAAGTTGATCTTGTTGTTGAAAGTGCCTATTCAAAAAACATCGCAATTGCACCCAACAACGCGATGGCAGCTTTAAACCTATTGACATATTCCACTCAACCAAAGTTCAAAATAGCGCTTTCCATAACATTAAAAGCACTAATAAGATCAGTGCTCGCATCAACAGCACACCTAAAATCAGGGACAATTTTCAACTTCTTTTTGCGTCAAATAGCTGACCCACCAACATCACAGCCTCCTTGTGATCCTCCGGTTTTTACATCATTAGCGCCTTTACAAAAGGACAAATAGCGCAACAAAATTATTGATCAACGACCGACAATAAACGCCGCCCACCAATACAATTCACGAAAACACTTGCAATATTCATTTTTTTGTTATCTTTGCGACCTTTCTTTAATAGTTTGTGATGAAGGATTTAGTAATAAACTTTGTAGGG
>CANFBW010000088.1 GCA_947444925.1 Flavobacteriales bacterium
GGCTTGTCGGAAGTAGCGAAAAAGAAAGCGGTAGTGCAAGAAGTTGAAGTGCAAGATGCAAGTCAACTGGGTATAGAATTGTACAAAGTAAATTGCGTTGCTTGCCACGGCGAAGATGGTAAAAAAGGATTGGGTGGAGCGTCTGATTTATCGGCATCCCTATTGAGCGAAGGTGATGCGGAAAATGTAATCACCAATGGACGAGGCGCAATGGCTCCCTATGGTGGACAACTAAAAGAGGAAGACATCAACGCCCTCGCCACCTACCTGCAAACGTTGAAAGCGAAATAAAAAAATGGCGAAAGAGGCAACATACGACACCCGAAAAAACGGATTTGAAAAGGCGATACTTGTTGGTGTCATTACCGATCAATATTCAAAGCACCACGCCCAGGAATATATGGACGAGCTTGCTTTTCTTGCCGAAACGGCTGGCGCAAATACTAAAAAAGTTTTTCAACAAAAGTTGCCCCGTCCCGACTCTACCACCTATGTCGGAAAAGGAAAGCTCGAAGAAATTCAATTGTACGTTAAAGCCGAAAAAATTGAATTGGCAGTTTTCGACGATGAACTGTCTCCTTCGCAAATCAGAAATATTGAGAAAGTACTCGAAATAAAAATTCTCGACCGCACCAATCTCATCCTTGATATTTTTGCAAAACGCGCCACCTCGGCCAATGCCCGAATGCAAGTGGAACTGGCGCAATACCAGTATTTATTGCCGCGATTGACAAGATTGTGGACGCATCTCTCCAAACAAAAAGGGGGTATCGGTATGAAAGGTCCCGGCGAAACGGAAATTGAAACCGACCGACGCGTAGTGCGCGACAAAATATCGTTGTTGAAAGATCGTCTCGAGAAAATCGACAAGCAAGCGATGGCACAGCGCAGCAACCGTGACAACCTCATTCGCGTGGCATTGGTGGGTTATACCAACGTTGGCAAAAGCACGATTATGAATGCCATCAGCAAATCAGAAGTATTTGCTGAAAATAAACTCTTCGCTACACTCGACACCACAGTGCGCAAAGTGGTGATTGACAATATTCCGTTTTTGCTTTCTGACACGGTTGGCTTTATTCGAAAACTGCCGCACGACTTGGTGGAATCATTCAAATCAACCCTTGATGAAGTGCGCGAAGCCGACATACTTTTGCATGTAGTAGATGTTTCTCATCCGAGTTTTGAAGACCACATTCATGTAGTTCAGGAAACACTGAAAGACATTGAAGCGGGTGACAAACCGACCTTTTTGATTTTCAATAAAATTGATGCCTATGAGCCGGCGATCAACACCGACATGGAATTGGAAGAACCCGATGCGCAACCTGTAGACGCGCTGGAAGAATTGAAAAGAAGCTGGATGGCCAAAACCAATGCATCCTGCATGTTTATATCGGCCACTGAAAAAGAAAATTGGGATGAATTTAAAGCGTCGTTGTACAAAACGGTAAAAGAAATGCATTTGGCGAAATATCCGCACCAGAACTTTTTGTATTGAGTTATTTCTTCTTTTTTACATCTTTCACAATCCACCAAAAAGCAAAAATCACTACAAGTAAAAGCACAAGAAAGAAAGTTTGTGCTTTAGAAGAAAGCCCGTCCAAACTGCTATGTGGCTGGGTATATCCACCTCCCCCAAGGCCAAAACGCAAAAGCACAAAAAGTACATTCACGCTTTTATTTCACCACACTCTCAATCGCCTGTTTCAAATCGGCAACCAAGTCCTCCACATCTTCAATGCCAACGCTCAAGCGAATCAGTGAATCGGTAACGCCTACCTTTTCTCGTTCTTCTTTTGGAATAGACGCATGCGTCATTGATGCCGGATGACCGATCAGTGATTCAACACCGCCCAAGGACTCGGCGCAAGCAAAGATTTTCACTTTCGACAAAACTTCTCGTGCCACTTCCAACTCGTCGTTTTTCAGTGAAAAAGAAATCATTCCTCCGTAACTCTTCATTTGTCTTTTGGCAACGTCATGATTCGGATGTGTTGGCAATCCAGGGAAATATACTTTTTTTACAGCAGGGTGCGCCACTAAAAATTGCGCAACTGCTTTTGCATTTTCGCAATGACGATCCATACGGACGTGCAAAGTTTTAATACCCCGCAATGCTAAAAAACAGTCCTGTGGACCTGGTACGGGACCTGTTGCATTTTGAAGAAAAGAAAGTCGTTCTTGCAAAACATCGTCGTTCAGCACAATAGCACCCATGATTACATCACTGTGTCCTGCGATGTACTTTGTTATCGAGTGAACCACCACATCAGCGCCCAAATCCAAAGGTCTTTGCAAATATGGCGAAGCAAAGGTATTGTCGACACCCAAAAGAATGTTGTTCTTTTTTGCGATAGCCGCTACTGCTGCGATATCGATAATATTCATCATTGGATTGGTAGGTGTTTCAATCCAGATCATTTTTGTTTTTGCAGTGATGAACGGAAGAATAGCAGAAGTATCTTCCATGTCCACAAAGTGAAATTTCAACCCGTAATTCTGATAAACTTTTGTAAAAATACGGTACGATCCGCCATACAAATCGTTGGACGAGATGATTTCATCGCCGGGCGAAAATGTTTTCAAAAGCACGTCCATGGCCGCCAAACCGCTGCCAAAACACAAACCGTGTTTTCCATTTTCCAAGGCCGCCAGATTTTTTTCAAGCGCTGTGCGCGTTGGATTGTGTGTGCGCGAATACTCGTATCCCTTATGAACGCCTGGACGCTCCTGAACGTAAGTAGAGGTTTGATATATGGGGGTCATGATGGCTCCTGTTGTAGGATCTGGCTCCTGACCTGCGTGTATGGCTTTTGTTGCGAACTTCATTTCAAATTTTATTTGGGCTGTAAATGTAGTGTTTTTTGAAAGTACAACCGCAAAAACTAAATGTTTTGCTTCTTTACAAAAAGAACAAGTATTTTAGAAGCGCCAATGGCACAAACACCAAACGAACACAACAAGAAATAAATCGGCCTTATGAAATCCACACAAATCGACTGGCTCAACATCGGACTCATGCTCTTGTCATTGATATTGGCATTAAAAATTCCCTTTGAGCTGTTTCTTTTTTCATATGCGGTGCTCGGTCCGCTGCACTACCTCACCGAAATCAACTGGCTGAAAGACAAAAATTATTTCGCTAAAAACAACACTGTATTTTGGGTTATGCTGGTGTTGTCGGTGCTCGTTGCCTCTAAACCAATCCTTGATGCCCTGGCCAATAGTCCAATGACAACGCAGTATTTCCTCAGTTGGGAAAAATCGCCCATCAATTTATTTATTTACGAGTGGACACCCAATTTCATCTTTGTGGGCTTGATCGCCGCCATTTCTTTTGTGGTGTTTGATAGGGCTTGGATATCATTTATCGTTATTGCTTTTGCAGGAACGATAGGGTATTTCATGATGCACGAACATCTTTTCATGATGTGGGTGGGCGTTTTCCTACCGACATTGATACACGTGTACATTTTTACGGGCCTATTCATGTTGTACGGCGCATTGAAAAGCAAAAGTACCCCAGGCCTCATTGGCGTTGCTGCCCTTGCGCTTTGCGGCATCCTCATTGCAAATTACAACTTTGTAAAAATGCCTATTATCTCCAAAGACACTTTTATGAGATGGAACGAAAGTACTTTTCAGGGATTAACCGACAGTTTTACCAACGCTTTTCACATTGTGATTGAAAGAAGCAATGAAGGCAAAAGAACCATTTTACGCATACAGGCCTTTATCGCCTTTGCATACACCTACCACTATTTGAACTGGTTTTCGAAAACGTCCATTATCAAATGGCACCAGATCGGCAAAAAAGAATTAGGACTTATTGCTGGCTTTTGGGCAATTTCAATTGGATTGTACTACTACGACTACCATGTTGGATTAATCGTGCTTTTCGCCTTGAGTTTCTTTCATGTGTTTTTAGAATTCCCTTTAAACGTGCAAAGCATTAAGGGCATCGTTCAAAACATGAGTGCGAAAGGAAAGTCTTAAAAACAAAAAAAGCCAAAACAGCAAAATCTGTTTTGGCTTTTTTAATATGCTGTGTTTTTACAAAGCTTCTGAAACCACTTCAGTTACTTCAGGAACCAACTTCTTCAACAAACCTTCAATGCCTTGTTTCAAGGTAACAGTTGACGATGGACAGCCGCTGCATGCACCGCGCAAAACCACATTTACTTTGCCATCAACGTAAGATTTAAAATCGATAGATCCACCGTCAGATTCCACCGCTGGGCGAATGTATTCATCTAAGGCATCAATTATTTTTTGATCGATCTCACAAGTCGCAACATTGAGTGCCTCGGCGCTGGGAATGCTGGTAGTTGCTGTTTCTCTAATCACCACCTCTGTTAAAACCACACCGCCGTCATTGATGAAATCTCTAACGAATTCACGCAGCTCGGTCATCACCATGTCCCATTCAATTTGGTGGCTTTTGGTCACAGACACATAATTGTTGGCTACAAAAACGCCTTCCACAAAGGGGAAGTTCAATAATTTTGCCGCCAGCGGAGACGTGGAAACATCACTAGAAGTAGTGAAATCAACAGGACTTCCGGCATTTAATACTTTGTTTGCCACAAATTTCATCACCGATGGATTCGGCGTCATTTCGGCATATATTGTTACAGGCACATTAGTCATAATTCAAGGTGTTTTTTATGTTGGTTTACACGTGCGACAAAGTTAAGGCATTATTAAGTATATATAAGGCATTTTAATTTGTATTTTCGCTGCACAAAGCAAAAAATGACACACAAAAGCGACTTCTTAATTTTAGGTTCCGGCATAGCTGGCTTGACCTATGCTTTAAAAGTTGCGCCTTTTGGGAAGGTCACCATTATTACCAAAGAAAGTCCCGAAGAATCAAGCACTAAATACGCCCAAGGCGGAATCGCTGCGGTATGGAACGAAGGCGACAATTTTGAAAAGCACATCAAAGACACCCTCGAATGCGGTGGTGGATTGTGCAACGAAAAGGTGGTGGAAATGGTCGTTCGCGAATCCACCGAAAGAATCAAAGAACTCATTGAATGGGGCACCAAATTTGATAAAAACGAAGAGGGTGAGTACGACTTAGCCAAAGAAGGCGGGCATTCTGAGCACCGCGTTTTACATCACAAAGACATCACTGGCTGGGAGATTGAAAGAACCCTACTCAAGAAAGTGCACAAACATCCCAACATTACTGTGCTCGACCATCACTTCGCATTGGAGGTGATCACACAGCATCACCTTGGCGTAGAAGTAACGCGCAAAACCACAGATATCGAATGCTATGGCGCCTACGTGCTCAACACCAAAAGCGGAGCAATAGACACCTACTTATCAAAAACCACCATGATGGCCACTGGTGGCGCAGGGCACGCGTATGCCACAACAACGAATCCATTAATCGCCACGGGCGACGGAATAGCAATGGCTTACCGCGCTAAAATCACGGTGCACGACATGGAGTTTGTTCAATTTCACCCCACTTCGTTATACAATCCCGGAGAATACCCTTCTTTTTTAGTCACAGAAGCCATTCGTGGTTTTGGTGCGAAACTGCTCAATAAGAAAGGGCAATACTTCATGAAAAAATACGACGAGCGCGAAGACCTTGCCCCTCGTGACATTGTTGCGCGCTCCATCGATAACGAATTAAAAATTCACGGCGACGACTACGTATACTTGGACTGTACGCATCTCGATATGCCTAAGTTCATTGAACACTTCCCAAACATCCACTCAAAATGCTTGTCGCTGGGCATCAATCCAGCAACGGACTATATTCCAGTTGTTCCAGCAGCGCATTATTTGTGCGGTGGAATTGAAGTAGATGAGCACGGCATTACCTCAGCAAAAAACTTATATGCCATAGGTGAATGCTCTTGCACGGGACTTCATGGTGCAAATCGACTGGCTTCCAATTCACTATTAGAAGCAGTTGTTTTCGCACATCGCGCAGCACTGCATGCTGTTGAAGCCGCAAAACATACCGACTGGAACAATGCTGTTCCGCAATGGAATGATGAGGGCACTGAAGCGCCTGAAGAAATGATTTTGATTACCCAAAGTTTGAAAGAAGTTAAAACGATTATGAGCAGCTACGTTGGCATTGTTCGATCCAACATTCGCTTGAACCGTGCCCTTGATCGCTTGGAAATCATTTACCGAGAAACAGAAGATTTGTATAAAAAAACAACTGCGTCAAAGGAGCTGTGCGAAATGAGAAACCTCATCAACGTGGCCTATCTCATTATTAAATTCGCATCGTTACGCCACGAAAACGTAGGCTTGCATTACAGCTTAGATTACATCAAAGAAAGATCCAATTCATGAGTTCTGAAAACGACATTAAAAAAATATTCAACTACAAAAAGCTGTTGATTCCAGTGCTCATTGGACTCCTTGCCTCTGTTGCACTCATTGTTTACCAGCTCAACAAAACCACTTTTGTAGAAGTCAGCGCTGGCAAAGGCGCTTTTGTTTGGGAGGACAAAAACCACGACCAGCTAAAACAAGAAGAAGAATACATTGCCAACACCACCGATAGCGCCAACTACAATACACAAACTTTTACCGAAAGTCTAGAATGCATCGAGTGGAACTACCATTCCGCGATGTGGCTGGGCATAGCACTTTTAGCAGTGGTCATCAGAGATTTCGGCTACATTTGGCGCTTGCGCATTCTATCAGAAAAGAAAATTTCATGGCGCGCCTGCTTCGATGTCATTATGATTTGGGAGCTGGCTTCATCCATTGCGCCATCAGCAGCTGGCGGTTCAAAAGTAGCTATGTTCATCATCAACCGAGAAGGCATTAATCTTGGCAAAAGCACAGCTTTGGTAATGGTTACAGCCTTTTTAGATGAGCTCTTTTACATATTGATAGTGCCCATTATGTTTGTTGCCTTGGGTACAACGGAAATTTTGCCCGCCAGCTTTGGAGCTATTTTGAAAACCAACCAATTTCTTCTATTTAGCGCCGCTTACGTGGCCCTAGTGCTATTGACCATTGTTTTATACTTTGGAATTTTCAAAAAACCACATGTGCTCAAAAGCATGTTGTCAAAGGTCGTTTTTCGTTTCAAATTTTTAAAACGCTTCCGCAGAGCAGCCATCCGCACCGGCAATGAAATGATCGTTGCTTCTCAAGAGCTGAAAGAAAAACCATTTAGCTATTATTTTCAAGCTTTTGCGGCGTCAACCTTATCATGGACTGCCCGATTTATGGTAGTGAATTTCATTATGATGGCCTTTTTGCCCAACATTGACAACGTATTGATTTTTTGCCGACAGTTGATTTTGTGGGTGTTGATGCTTGTTCCGGTGACTCCTGGTGCTAGCGGAATATCTGAATTTTTGTTCACAGGCATCATGGGCGACATCACGCAGTCGGGCGGATTAATCCTGATTATCACATTATTGTGGCGTTTCTTGAGCTATTATCCATACCTCTTTGTTGGTTTGATAGTATTGCCAGGCTGGATCAAAAGAACTTCACAAAAAAAGGAAACAAAATAGAAGAATGCCCTTGCACAGCAAAGACCTTTTCTCCACGCAGGCGAAAGATTACGCGCGTTTTCGTCCGGAATACCCCAGCAAATTGTACGATCATCTGTTTTCGAAAGTAGCGGGTTTCTCCCGGGCTTGGGACTGCGGCTGCGGAAATGGACAAGTCGCCAAAATACTTGCGCAACAATTTGAGATCGTCGAAGCAACAGACATTAGTGAAAAGCAAATTCAGCACGCTTTTCAGGCACACAACATTCAGTACTCCATACAAAATGCAAATTGTAGCACTTTTGCAGACCAATATTTCGACCTAATTGCCGTGGGACAAGCCCTGCATTGGTTTGATTTCGATTTTTTTTTCAAAGAAGTAAAAAGAGTACTTAAACCAAAAGGTGTTTTTGCTGCTTGGTGCTATGGACTCAACTCAGTAAATACGGAAGTAGATGCCCTAACCCAATATTTTTACAGAGA
>CANFBW010000089.1 GCA_947444925.1 Flavobacteriales bacterium
TGAAGGCAATGACCGCCAACATTGTTCAAACATCCGTTTCATTGTGTGAAGACACTACAACGTATCAAATTCAGTTAACAGGATCAACACCCGGAGGAGCGTGGATTTCTGTTCCTGGCGGAGTGGTAAACGCCACCGGGCTGTTTGATCCTTCGTTAGCAACAGCAGGAACAACCTACAAAGTTTATTATGTAGCAGCAGGTGCTATGCTCAGCTGCAGCGCGGTGGATAGTGTAGACATTACGGTTATTGCGCGAGAAGATGCAAGTATTGTTACGGTCGATCAAACGTTTTGTATGAACGATCCAATAGTAACGCTTAATACAGTAAACCCTGGAGGATCGTGGAGCGGAGTAGGAGTGATCAAGGGTGGGTTTGATCCGACATTGGCTGGAGTAGGCGGACCTTATACCATAAACTATACGTTGAACGGAATCAGCGGACAATGTCCCGATGTGCAACAAATTCAAATGGCTGTGATGGCGCCAATAGATGCGAACATCGTAGCAGCTGGTCCATTTTGTGAAAATTCCTCAAGCTATCAATTGCAAGTCAATGTGTTAGGTGGAGTGTTTTTTGGTCCGGGAGTAACCGCAACAGGTAGTTTTGATCCTGCGAAAGCAGGAGCAGGAACACACTGGATTAAGTACTGGCAAACAGGATTTTGTCCGAGCAGCGATTCCATTCAAATAATTGTTGATTCTATTCCTACGGCAGTCATAGCGCCCGTTTTTTTAAAGGGATGTGCTCCTGTTGTGTTCATTTTTGCCGATAGTTCAACAGCTGATGTTGCTACAGCACATTGGGATTTTGGTGATGGAACAACTTGGGATGTGCAAAGCCTTGATGCTTCAGCTTCTCATTTATATACAACAGCTGCACAAAATATAGTGGTAAGTTTAGATGTTGTTTTTATGAATGGATGTTCGGCAAAAACTTCGCAAACGATAGATGTGTTGGAAGTGCCAAAAGCTGATTTCACTTTTGATCCTATTCCCGCGACTTCTGATGATCCCCGAATTTTCTTCACCAATAAATCTAGCAACGCCTCCGAATATCTATGGAATTTTGGAAACACTGCCGATCCGGATTCTTCCATTGATACTGATCCGAAAGTGTTGTTTGATGCCCCTGATGGCGATACGGTGTCGGTCACTTTAATTGCAAAAAATGAAATGTGTTCGGATCAAATAACAAAAGATGTTTACATCAAAGATGTGTTCACGCTCTTTGTGCCAAATGCCTTTTCTCCAAATGGCGATGGCGTCAATGAAATGTTTTTGCCTTACGGTAAAAACTTGAAATGTGATATTTGCAACAATTATGAATTCCTGATTTTTGATCGTTGGGGTGAAGTAATTTTTAAATCTAAAACAGTTGGCGAAGCATGGAATGGTAAGCGTGCCAACACCATGCGCGATGCTGAAATTGATGTGTACGTTTGGAAGTTGTACTACACCAATTATTTCACTGGCGAAACAGGAAATAAAGCAGGTCATGTTACTTTGTTGCGCTAAATAAACTTGCTATTGAGGAAAACATTTTTGTTTTTATTCACTGAACAAAATCCTCGATGACTTGAACGTAATCTGAACGAATAGTTTGTTTTGTTGCCTGAAATTCAAGTTGTTGAAAATGATATATGATGAATAATTGAACTGGTGTTTTTCGATAGGTTTTCTTATCAGTATTTTTTTAAAAGAAAAGAAAATAGAAAACTTATTCCGAAAGGTAGTGCAGTGCAATTCATAATAGATTTATCGGAGACGGAAATTAAAGCACATGCTTTTGAGTGTTTAGAATCATAGATCGATTTGTGAGGATGAGTTGCAATTTTACTTTGCTAACCTTAAACCCTTCTTATATGAAAAACAATTTTCAATGGCTCGTTCTCCTTTTTGGATGTTTGAGCTTCGCGCGTATGAGTGCGCAAACAATGACGTTTGCACACCCGGGCGCCGCCAACAGTAAAGCAGATTTAGATTTTGTGAAAGCAAAGATTGCGGCAGGCGCCGAGCCCTGGTCCAGCAAATTTAATGAGATGAAAGGCTTGGCAACAGCTTACACTTTAAATACATCGCCACAAGATGGAAATGAAAATGCACAAAAAGCCGATGGAAGAAAAGCGTATGCCAATGCATTGGCATGGTACTACACAGGAAATGCAACTTATGCGCAAAATGCAATCGCCGTATTAAATGTTTGGGGCAAAACATTTAAGGGTTATGCGCAAGCCGGACAAAGTCAGCTCAACGCTGCGTGGATTGGAACTCTGCTTGCTCCCGCAGCTGAAATCATGCGTGGATATTCAGGATGGACTGCCGCAGATATAGCTGTAGTGCAAAATATGTTTAAAACAAAATTCAATCCTGTTTTAAACGAAAATCCTATTTGGAACAATGGCAATATTGATTTAACAATGGCTGATGCTTTGTTGAATATTGCAGTGTTTTGTGACGATGCTGCAGTTTTTAACGCTGGTGTTGCGAAGTTGAATAAAAGAAATCCGCTTTATTTTTATTTAACCAAAGAAGGAACACCGTCTAATGTTCGCGATTGGTACGCTCCTACAAAGTGGATTGATGGTTTAACTCAGGAAACATGCAGAGATAATAATCACCACGCTCAATTTGCCATGGCAGCTGCTTTGCAAGCTGCTGAAGTCGCCTGGAATCAAGGGGTGGATGTATATGGTCAAAATGCAACAAGATATATTGCAACGATGGAGGTGATGGCCAATCAAATTTTAACAGGAAAAATGGGGACGTGTTCCAACGACAAAACGACTGCCAATTTATTTGACACGTGGGAAATTGGATACAATCATTTTCACAATCGTAAAGGAATTAATCTGCCAAATACTTTGCAATTGCTAACTACAAAGGTGAGAGTCAATGGAGCATCCGACTGGAATATTTTTTATGAAACACTTACGCACAACGCTGGTGGAACGGTGATTGTAAATAAAGCACCGACAGTAAGTATTTCTGCTCCTTTGAATAATGCAACTTTCAATGCTCCTGCAACTGTTGCTATTTCTGCTAACGCAACTGATGCCGATGGTACAATTTCAAAAGTTGAATTTTACAATGGTGCAACTTTGTTGGGTACTGCTGTTGCTGCTCCTTACAGTTATAGCTGGAATGCCGTAGCTGCGGGAACTTATAACATTACTGCAAAATCTTACGACAATTTAAATGCAAGTACTGTGTCTGCTGCTGTTGCAATCACTGTTAAAGCTGTTGTTGGTAACCAGGCACCAACAGTAAGTATTTCTGCTCCTTTGAATAATGCAACTTTCAATGCTCCTGCAACTGTTGTTATTTCTGCTAACGCAACTGATGCCGATGGTACAATTTCAAAAGTTGAATTTTACAATGGTGCAACTTTGTTGGGTACTGCTGTTGCTGCTCCTTACAGTTATAGCTGGACTGCCTTAGCTGCGGGAACTTATAACATTACTGCAAAAGCTTATGACAATTCTAATGCAAGCACAATTTCTGCTGCGGTTACTATTACAGTGAGTACGGTGGTATCGGGTAATTGCGCAACTTTGAAATTGACTTCCACCGCTTGGATTTTAAGAAACAACTGGAGTGATCAAAGCAATGGATCGGTGTTGAGTAACGATGTTGCTGGAAGCTTAAAAGTTTCACACCGTGCATGGGGTGCAAATTATTTTTGGTTGATTAGCAGTACAAAATATGCTTTAACTGCGGGTACAAAATATACGGTTTCATATGATGTTATGGGATCATACACTATTACAAGTACTGAATTGGGAATTACCACAACAACTCCTAATGGTGATCCAGCTCTTGCTCAAGCAAGTGTTGTGGCTCCTGCGGGATATGCTTTAAATACTTATAGCAGCAAGTCGTTAGTGATCACTCCAACAGTTAGTGGATCGTATTATATTGCACTAAAAATAAATCTAAATGCACAGCCACCAGTGGTGAGTACGTTCAATATTAAAAATTTAAAATATTGTCCGCCAACTGGTGCATTTAAAACAGATGAACAAATGGCTAGTGCCTCATCATCAATCATTGCAAGTGCTAATTCTGGATTGAAAGTTTATCCAAATCCTGCACAAAATCAATTGATACTGGAGTTCGATGGTTTTTCTAAGTATGAGATGTACAATATACAGGGTGCGTTAGTGTTGGCGGGTACAATCAGTAATAAACAACAGGTAGATATTTCTTCTGTTGATTCAGGAATGTACTTGGTGGTAGTTTCAAATGAATCTGGAAGAGCGCTGCAAAGATTTGTAAAAGAATAATTTTAATTTAATATAAAGTGGCGGCTATCGTAGAAATACGATGGCCGTTTTTTCTGTTATCTAATTAAATCGTAAGCAGTGCTTCGGCCACTCTTTTAATTGATGAATAAATGTTGCTTTTTTAGTCATAATGATTTGATTAGTGTATTTATTCATATCACAATATGATGAGAATATGGTGCTTATTCATATCATTTTCAAATGATGTAATAAGCGGCATCTCATAGCGATTGAAAATCGCTGAAAAAATAATTTCAGATTCCGATACGCTGAAATCTGAAATTACATATCCGCAAGTACTGGGGGGTGTTGTCACATTGCTTTTATGCGGTGTTGCACGAAACTCACCCCTTGCCCCTCCAAGGAGTGATGCCCCACAATTTGGCAAAAGTGACTGTGAGGGCGATAGGTCCTTCCTTTGTCAGGATGACAAATGTTAACGACACTCATTAGGAAATGCTACAGTAATGTCATCCTGATATTTGCTATTAAGAGGAGAAACGAAGTTTCGTTCTTTATAGGACCTATCGCTCAAATTTTTCTTCGCTAGATAAAAATGCTGTTTTGCCAAATAGTGGGTCATCACCCTCCAAGGAGGGGAATTATATTAGCTGGCATTTCCACATGCATGTGAATGTTGTTTGGTAATTAATTCCCATCCTTGGTGGAGGGCAAGGGGTGGGTTACATTGTAAGGGGAAATTTGTAGGGTAATAATTAAATGGAATTTCATTTTTTAACCAAAATCCTAAACAAAATGACCAAAATCTTAAAGTCAACTTTTTACTTGTAACATTACCTTGCTAGGAAAGGTATAACACTATTAAATAACTCACTAGTACTATGTATAAAATGATGCGAAAATTTTGGTTGGGATTGACTGTCGTACTTTCTTTGGCAGTCTATTCACGTGCTTCCGCCCAAAATCCAATCACAGTTTCTAAAGTCATTCACGAAGGAAAAAGCAGCTATGTTGAGGCCAATGGTCAGCCCTATTTAATGTATGGCATTCAAATGCGAATGGATAATTATTTGGATTTGTATGGCAGCACTGCTCCGATATTTCAATATTTTGAAAAGGCGAGTTCGGCGGGATTCAGAGATGTTATTCTTCCTTTGAGCTGGATGCGTTTTGAAACTACCGACAATGTTTTCACCTATGCCTATGTCGATTCTGTTTTAGTGAATGCGCACAAATACAATTTACGAATTCAATTGATGTGGTTTGGAAGTAACGTATGTGCTTATTCGGAACTGCCTTGGTACATCAACAATGATGTGGTGAACTATCCCAAAATATCGGCAACGCCATGGGCACCGGTGGTGTACAGCAATCCTAAATTAATTGAGAAGGAAGTTCGTGCAGTAAAATCATTGATGAACTATATCAATATTCATGATACAGAAAAGCGCATTGTGATGATACAGGTTGAAAATGAACCCAATCATAAAGGTCCGCTGGTTGATTATTGGGCCGGTGCGCAGGAAGTAGCAACAAAACACATGCTGGATACTTTAGGTAAAGTGATACATGCCAGTAATTCAAATATGGTTACTCGAGTGAATTTAATTGGTGGCTATTATGATACTACGGCGCTTAAAGCCATTAAAGGAATTGATTTATTTGGTTCCGATTTGTACATGGATGATTTGGCTAATTACACCACCTATTTAGCTAAGTTGGATTATGTATCGCAGGTAAATCATACGCCCGAAAATGGCGGGCATTATACCAATGGCATCAATCTCGCTTCGGCTGCATTTGAAAGAGGTGATGGATATCTTTTGTACGAAATAAGAACAACAGGAAAGAAATGGTTGGATATGTACGACCTCGGTTTTTTTGTGGGCACGCTTGCCAACGATTGGGTGCAACGCCCATTTTACAACGACACGAAAACTTTTAATGACATGATTTATAAGGCCGATAAAAAAATCGCCCGCTGCTCAAAAGGAAACATAGCTTCTTTCAATCAGGCAAATTCAGCAACTACCGTTTCAGAAACCAAATCTATTGGAAAATATTCGGTGGCTTATAGTTCGTCTAATGGAGGAGAGGCCATTGCTTTGGTAGATGAATTGGGCGACATCGTTTTATTGAGTCACAACGATAATAGTACTTTTTCCATCACTACTTTAGCGTCTGGTGTAGTTGCTTCTATTGGTAAATTCGATGACCAGAACCAATGGCAGGAAACTAAAACAGTAACCATTGTTAATCACTCCATAACATTGATGGCAGGAGAGGTGGCTCGCATTTATGATCCGCTTCTTACAGGGCTTGCTGAATCTAATAAGTTTGAAGCAGTTCTTGAGTTGTATCCAAATCCAACATCGGGTGATGTACTATTGACTTTGGCGGCTGAACAAGATGCCAACGCGGTAATCACGGTGTTTGACCTGCTGGGACAGAAAATGATGGTTGAAAATGCAAAGCTGGTTTCTGGTCAAAACCAAATTCCTTTGTCCATTCAAACATTGCCTAATGGTATTTATGTAGTGCAGGTGGGGGCTTGTGGTGTAAGTTCTTCGCTCTACTTGGTTGTTGTTAAATAATTGATCCGAAAATATATTTCCTTTACTTTACCACAATAATTTTATGCAGTACTAGTAATTATGCACTTGAATTTGAGGGGAATTATTTTCTTTTTTTGTTTTGTAACAGTTATCGTTCCAGCATTTGGTGCTACCCGCACCTGGGATGGTAGTGCGAGTGCTAATTGGAGTGACCTGAACAACTGGGTTGAAAACATAGTGCCTACCACTGGTGATGACTTGGTTTTTCCTTCGGGTGCTTCCAATGTATCTACATCCAATGACATTGCGGGAGGAACCAGCTTTGCATCCATTACTTTTGGTGCAGGACGAGCCAGTACTTACACTTTGGCAGGAAATGCAATCGTATTAAGTGGTGGCGCAACAGCAATTGCTGCGAACAATACCAGCTTAACAAAGACTATTAGTTTGAATATCACCTTTAGCACTGCCGCTCCAACCATTACTGTTGCTTCGGGTGGTACGTTGACTATATCAGGAACCATCGACAACGGAGGATACTTAATCACGCACTCTTGTGCAGGCACCGGCACTTTATCAGGAGTCATTAGCGGTGCTGGTGGTTTAACAAAATCGGGAGCAGGTACATTAACTATTTCTGCGTCAAATACATTTACAGGTACAACTACTGTTAGTGTTGGAACCCTTGCACTTGGTGCAGCTGGCGATGCCACTAATACGCCACTTGGAACTACAGCTGCAGGAACCACTGTTGCATCTAATGCTTTTCTTGATGTTGCTGGTTTTACACTTGGTACTGCTGAAGCACTTACAATTAATGGTGCTCATAATAGCGGAACTCTAATTAACAGTGGTTCTGCTGCCACTTACAGTGGAGATATCACTATAGTATCTGGTACCTACACCATCATTAGTGGGCCGTTGACACTTACTGGTACAATTTCTAGAACATCAGGTAATTTAAGATTCATTGGTACAATAATAGTTAA
>CANFBW010000090.1 GCA_947444925.1 Flavobacteriales bacterium
AGTGGCCAATGGTTTGCCGCAAATTTCTTTTGCAGCGATTAGCGACAAAAAAAAATTGACGGTAGCACCTTTCGCTTTTTTAGAAGGCGGTTCACTCACCACTGATTTGGCTTTGTTGAAAGTAATGGCCGAAAAAAAGGTGGAGAGCACTTATTTCGAAATCGGCACTTGGCGTGGTGAATCGGTAGCCAACGTCGCTGTTGTGGCCGCGCAGTGTTATACTTTGAATCTTTCTGCTGACGAAATGAATGCTATGGGCATGTCGAAAGCGTATGTCGATTTGCACGGATTTTATTCAAAAAAGTTAAACAACGTGGTGCATCTGCAGGGTAATTCGCTTTCCTTTGATTTTGCGCCCTACTGCAATAAAATGGATCTTGTCTTTGTTGATGGTGACCATCATTATGAAAGTGTGTTACAAGACAGTAAAACAGCATACTCTCTTTTAAAAGACACTTCCTCTATCATCGTTTGGCACGATTACACCAATGGTCCCGAGGTAGTGCGTTGGGAAGTGTTTCGCGGCATTTACGAAGCAACACCCGCCGACAAAAGAAAACACTTGTACAAAGTAGCCAATACGCAATGTGCGGTTTATTATCCCTATCCGGTGCATTCAAAAGCGGCTGCTTACCCGCAAACACCTGAGTTGAATTTTGAAGTGGAGATGAGGTTTTAGGAGGACTAAACCGAATCAATGTTGCGCATTAAAACCAATGGGACATTGCGTGGCAGTTACAATGCTGCGCAAAAGTTTGATATAGTAAGGGTTTGTAAGACATTTAAGCGTTGTTGAAGGACGAGTGATATATGATAGAGAAAAAGTGCAAGAAAAACAATAAATAGTACAAGGACTTTTGCTTTTGAAGTTTTACTTTAGTGTAAAGCAGATTCATTTCATGAAATCAAATTTTCCTATTCATACTTTTACCGATAATGTTCCTGATGGGTATTTGATCAACGTTGAAAAAGTAGAGTTTTTAAACTCTTATGAAAATGTAAATCCTCACCGTCACGACTATTACGAGTTGTTTGTTTTTGCCGATATGAACGGTCAGCATTTTGTGGATTTTGAGCGCTTTCCAATTCAAAAGCAATCCGTTCATTTACTTTTGCCCAATCAGGTGCACCGTGTGGAGCGCAACGTAGGAAGCGGATTTGTCATCATGTTTAAAAAAGAAGTGTTGAAAGAATTCAATGCTCATCATCAATGGTTTTTAGAAGCGCCCTTTTTTAATCGCGGAAAGTCGTTGTTTACCGCTTGTTTTTCCGATGAAGAATTTAGTTTTATCTGGCAATTGTGCACTACTATAGTAAGTGCATTTTCGGCACAGCAAGAGCGCAACAAAGAAGTAATTCAAACTTTATTAGAAGCATTACTTTTGAAAATTAAAACCAGCAATGAGAGCGCCGACTCAGTGAATGCAGTGCTGCTAAGACACTATTTATTGTTGCTGGATCAGCATTTTATAGCTAAACAATCGGCGGCAGAATATGCGCGCTTATTGAGAGTTAGTCCAGCACAACTCAATGCAGAATGCAATAAAACACTTGGTGTTTCAGCCAGTCAGCTGATTTACGAAAAGTTGATTTTAGAAAGCAAACGCTTGTTGGTGAGCACCAGCTGGACGGCCAAAGAAATTGCCTATCACTTAAATTTTTCGGACCCGGCTTATTTCAACCGCTTTTTTAAAAAGCACAGTTCCATGAGTCCTGCTGCTTTCAGAAAAAGGAAGTTGTAAAAAGTGCAATGAATGCCTAAGAAAGTGCAATAACCGACAATCTATATGTTGTTACTTTGATACAGATAAATTAATAATTTAAACTCTGTATATGAAAACTCCATCATTTTTCTTTTTGTTACTTTTTGCCGCATTGTTCAATAATAATAGTATTGCGCAAAAGGTAGATTGTGGCCTTCTTTCCCATGTTTATAGTGCAAAAGACAATACCGTATCACTGCAGGTGATTTTATTGGGTGGCAATGATCCATTTATCAGTTATACCACTGTATCATCTATTATTGATACTATAAGTGGTGATACATTATCACTGCCTGGTGCTGATTTGTTTTTTGGACAAGCACGCGATTCTAAAGAATTCTACACTGTTCCGGTAAAGGGAAATTGGTTGTCGGTACCTTATAAAAAGGTGAATTTTCAATACAGGGATTTAATCGGACAGCAAGGAGAAATTACTTGTCCAATGTATATCAATGACAGCGATACGATCTTTTGCAAAAGCATTCAACTGCTCAAGGATACGGTAGAAGTAGATGTTGCAAAAGAGCGAACGGATTTAAAGTTTACCATTTCAAGTGAATTGAAGCCATACCCATACTTCTTGTTTGAGTCTTTTGATGATCGATTGATCATTGATGAGGGTTTTGCGCAAACCTATATGTTCTTTGGTGACAGTTGCATTGGTGAGGATTGTGCGGAATTTACTCCGTTTCATTATGGAGTTGATTTTAAAAGTTCTGTTTCACAAACTACCTATGTGAAAGGAAGATTTTCAATTGGATATATATATGGGAATACTTGTCCGTTTGATGTGGTGTATCATCTGAGTCCGGCAATGTCTTCAAAGTCTTTGTCGCTTGAGTTGATGAATGAATCCAACTCCTCTGTTTTTCCTAATCCAGTAGTTGACGTTCTGCGTGTTTCTGAAGCCAGTAACAGTTTCTATGTTTTATTCAATGTTCATGGAGATGAAATACAACATGGAGTGGTGGGAGATAGCATAAATTTGGAAAAAGTACCGTCGGGAATTTATTTTCTGAAAATCAATAACAAGCTTAATAAAATAGTAAAACAATAAAATTGTGTCTTTTATTTAAACATTGTTGACTTCTTTACAGATTGTATTTTGTTGTGATCAATGATTGCAATAACTCAACAAGAACAGAGTATTTGGTGGTTCAGCATTAAGATGAATTAGAGGTGGTTTTGTGTCACTTCTAATTTTATTTCCAATTTTAAATTGTAAATTGGTTGATAGGGTAGTTTTTAAAAACACAATGTCAATCACCAACAAAAATATATTTATCAGTATTTCTCTTGCTACAGTCATTTTGATAGCTGGTAATTTTGTGTTGTATCGCCCTGTAGTTGATGTTGTGGATGGGCTCAAGAATTTATTAGTAACCACTTACAGCGATGCAAGCAACGGTGGAAATTCTTTTGTGAGTTATGTTCCTAATGATAGTACCATCAAATGGACTTACAGAAGAGAAAAAGGTATTCCGTTCCCATATATGGGTGTTTTTATTGAAAATAAAGACCACTCATTTTTCTCTGCAGAGGATTGTGATGTGCGATTGATTGCAAGAACCTCCGGATCAAGTTCTACATTATTGCGTTTTGAAATTTTTGGTGAAAATTTTACCGATCCTAACATTCAAAAGAGTTTTGTGTACAATCAAAGGATGGTTACAGGGGCCAACAATTTTATCGATGAGATGATTGACTTGAACACAATGGAAGTGCCGTCTTATTGGACGGTGGATAGAGGAATCACAACAGAGAAAATGCCAAAATATTCATTCGCAAAAATAGGGCATATCGTTTTTGATCACGATCCAACTACCGCTTATTCAAAAGTCGCAACTTTTGAATTATTGTCGCTTCAATTTGTTCCAAAAAAAACAACTTTGATGCTATTTAATGCAGCTGTAGTAGTGCTGACTTCTTTACTTGTGTTTTTCATTTACCGAAAGTCGGAGAAGAAGAAGTTGGTGGTAGTAGCTCCGTTGCAAAGAACATCGATGGAAGATGATTTTTTCGCTTCATCGGATATCTTGGTAGTGAATTACTTGGCCGCAAATTATGTTAACAGTTCCTTGTCGGTGAATGATGTTGCCGACGCGCTGAAATTGAATGCACGTGAAGTTTCGAATATCATTAAAGGTAAATACAACCTGTCCTTCAAACAGTATTTAAATTTTTTGCGAATGGAGGAAGCGAAGCACTTGCTGAAAACCACCAACATGCAAGTAAAAGAAATTTCAATTGTAGTTGGGTATGAAAATTTGCAACACTTTTTGCGGGTGTTTAAATTAACTCAGGGACAAACACCTTCGGAGTTTAAAAAAGGATAGTAATCCCGTCCGGATTTTTAAGTATCACAAAATCAGTTAGTTGAAAATTGTCAATTTCAAAGATTCGGCATGCAATACAGCAATGTGAGTTCATTTTACAAAAATGTTAGCGCAATAAGTTCTTTAAGATTGCATTTTAGCGGTGTATATTTATAAACCCCAAATCTCTATTATGATGAAAAAATATCTACTGCTTGTTGTATCCCTTTGGACGACATTTTCTGCCTTTGCACAAACGGTCAGTATTGCTAACAAGAAATTTGTAGTTGAAGGAAATGGTGCTTGTCCTATTTATTTCAATGGAGCCAATACGCCCTGGGAAAGTTGGAATGATTTCGGTGGAACCTACAATCAAAGCAAATGGGCACAGGATATGGCCGATTTAAAAGCGAAGGGAATTAATGCTTCGCGCATTTGGTTCACTTGTAATGGAGGCGGACAACCTACTATTGCTAACGATGGAACGTGCACGGTGAGTCAGGCTTTTTGGAACAATTGTGATCATTTGTTCACTCAAGCACAAAACAACGGAGTGTACATTATGGCTACTATGATGTCGTTTGATCATACCAAACCAGGAAACCCTAACGCCACCAATTGGCAAAATATGTTGGCCGATTCTGCTAAAACAAGAAAGTTCATTGATGCTTTTTTAATTCCCTTTGTCAACAGATATAAAACAAATCCTTATTTGTGGAGTATCGATTTGTGCAATGAAATAGAATGGATCTATGAAAATCGCGGTAGCGACAATTGGCCGTCTGCCAGCTATGCTGTTTTGCAGCGTTATGTTGCCATGGCGTCGGAAGCCTTGCACGGCGCCAGTGTTGCGCGTGCAGATGGTTCGCATGTTTTAATTACAATGGGTTCTGCTTGTACAAAATGGAATGGTACCAAAATGCGCAATGGAAGTAATGGTGCAGGCTGGCAAAACAATTCTGATGGAAATAAGTGGAGTGACGCTGCTTTAAAAGCACAATACAACAAAACAAATGTTGGATTAGATTTTTACTCTCCTCATTTTTACGTGTGGGTTGATGCTTGGTATTCATCGCCTTTTGTGAAGAGTCCTACTGATTTTGGAATGGACGAAAAGGCGTGTATGGTTGGAGAAATGCCTTCCAGAGATCCTATGATTACACCTTCCATGAGTTTAACTACGGCGTTCAATAATTTAAAAACTTTGGGATGGCAGGGACACATGCCTTGGACTTCAAATTTAACTACCAATCTCACCAACGAAGTGGGAACTTTATCTGATTTTGGTGCTGCAGCTTTAGCATTTAAAAATGCTAACTCATTGTTGGTGGTGCCTACCAATTGCACAATAACAGAGGTGGTGACCCTCTCGTCCTCAAATAATCTGAAGTGTTTTCCTAATCCGTCAACGTCTTCTTTCACCATTCAAGCAAAAGGAAATTTCAATTTTGTGTTGATGAATATGGACGGACAATTGCTTGAAACGGGAAGTGCTATTCAGGAAACTACGGTTGGAGAGTCGCTTTCTAGTGGAATATACTTTTTACAAATCAGCAGTGGTAATGAAGTAGAGATGATGAAAATTGTAAAAAGCAACTAAATTTTTTTTCCCACAGTTGGCACTTATCTGTGTTGATCTGCGTCATCTGTGGGAATTTTTCTTTCAAAAATAGCGCCCATCAAATCTTTGTAGGTAGTCCACAAATCCGAAAAAATGCCTTTTTGGTTGTAAGGATTGTCAGTGAGTCCCACTTTTTCTACCACTGTATTTTCTTTAAAAGTGCCCATCAACCGATCCCAAATGGTTAAGAAGTTGGAGAAATTATAATTGTAGTGCATAGCATCTGCTGAGTGATGAATGCGGTGCGCCATCGGAGAAACCAACACATATCTTCCAAACCATCCCCAATCCGATTTGATTTCGGAATGAATCAATAAATTGTGCAGCTCAGTGATGAAATAGTAAATCACATAAGATTCCAGCGGCATTCCAAAAACAATAAAGGGAATCACTTTAAAAAAAGTGTTGAGCTGATCTTCAATAAAATGAACTCTGTAATATGTTAAAGTTCCCATTTCATTCGCTGAATGGTGAAAGCGATGCACCATCCACCACCATTTTACCGAATGCGCAAAACGATGGATCCAGTACGCAATTAATTCGCTGTACAAAGACACCACAATAAATTGCAGCCAAGGCCATGGAATGAATTCGCCCATGTTGAATTGTACCGAATCACTCACAATGCCGAAGGCGAGATAGCCGATGCCAAAGGTAAGCACTACCGATAAAAATTTAAAAGAATTGGTGATGGCCAAAACGAAAAAAAACAAATCGCTGTTGAGAGATTTACTTCGCAAATGCAGTAATTTTTTGAGCGAGCAGTGGTCCCAACCTACCCAAATGGTTTCAATGGTCAGCGCGATAGAAACAGTGAACAAATCGGTGAAGAGGTGTTTCCAGTTGAAATCCATTAAATCCATAAGATTATGGTAGCGCTTGCTAACAAAGGCGTGCAGTGTTTCTGGGTTTTCGTAGGCGTTATGCAGTTGTTCCCAAAAATGTACAGTAAAAATGGCTGTTGCACCGATTAGGGTAAGGGCGAAACGAAGGCTATTTTTTTTGAGCAGCGACACTTTTAATCCCTTTGATTGAGCAAAGCTTCTGCAAAAATCAAGTCGGAAGGATAGGTGATTTTGATGTTGTGTGCATCGCCTTTCACCAAATGCACTTTGCCGCCGAGGTGTTCAAATACAGAGGCGTCGTCGGTGAACTGAGGAAGCTCGGGGCCGAAGTATCCTTTTTTAATTTGCGACCACAGGAAGCATTGCGGTGTTTGAATGAGTACATATTCTTCGCGCGGAACGGCTTTGTTTTGGCCATTGGTGGCGACTTTTCGAATAGAATCCTTGCAAGGAGAAAATGGAATAGCATTGCCGTTTTTTTCGGCAGCTGCAAAAAGTTGTTTGATATTTTTTTCGGTGATCAGCGGACGCACGGCATCGTGGATGCCCACCACACATTCATCAGTGATGACGGCCATTCCGTTTTTCACCGATTCAAATCGCGATTTTCCACCGGCTACAATTTGATGTGGAATATTGAAGTCGAATTTTCTTTTGAGTTCAGCCCAGTAAATCACCTGTCGTTTCGGCAACACCACAATGATGTTAATGTTGTGGTAGGCATTGTAGAAATGCTCGATGGTGTGAAACAAAATCGGTTTGTCTTGAAGCAACAGAAATTGTTTTGGAATATCGCTCCCCAATCGGGTGCCATTTCCTCCGGCGACGATGATGACAGATTTTTTCATAAAAAAAAGTTCAATGTTTAATGATTAAAGTTCAATGTTCTAGGTTTAGCGTACTAGGAACATTGAACTTTAAACTTTGAACTACACTTTTACAGGATCAGCATTGCGTCACCGTAAGAGTAGAATTTGTATTTGTCTTTGATGGCTTTTTTGTAAGCCTCGTTGATCAAGTCGTAACCACCGA
>CANFBW010000091.1 GCA_947444925.1 Flavobacteriales bacterium
CGGGGCATCTATCGCTTTCAATGACCAACTGCCACCGTCAAAAAAAGCACTCGTTAATTTCAATGAACAAAACTTTGAATGGAACACTTGGGCCGAAATTATCGATAGCATCACCGATACAACCAAAACTAAAATATTGGCACATTACGCAGATCAGTTTTATGCCGGAAAAGCGGCTTTCATTTCAACTGAAATTGGAAAAGGAAAGGTGTTTTACATTGCCACAACAAGCATTACAGGAGACTTTGAAAAACAAATAGTACAAACAGCACTTTTAGAAACAGACTTAAAAACCACTGAACTGCCAAAATCAATTTACCAGGAAAAACGAGGCAACCTCACTATTTCGGTGAATTATTCTTCAGCGCCATTTGACTTGAAAATTCCGCTTGGACAAAAAATAATTTTAGGAAAAAAAATGCTACAACCTGGAGAAGTAACAATTTGGATGAAAACAGAATATGATTATTAGGAATCGCTCCAATAGATTTATGTTTAGGGCGGTAGATCCTTCGGAGTACCTCAGGAGGACAAATGCGAACGATTTTTCAAAAAGTTTTTTCGAGAACGGTTGTCCTCCTGAGATTTGAAATTAAGAGGAGAAACGAAGTTTCGATCTTTGAAGGTCCTACCGCCACTTCAATCAAAGCAATGATATAACTAAAGATATAATGCGCAGAATAATTACAGAGCCACTTTCACCACCACCTTGTACATCTCCTTCGTGCCGATGAGCGGTGCATGCACATCAGCGGAATAAAATACGGCGAAATACTTCTCGCGCACCAACACCTGCGCGCTCGGCTGATCATTGAACAACATATAGTCATCCGCTACTACGTACTCTTTATTTACCTCATGGCATTGAGACAAAGCCCTATGACCCATCAGGTCTTCACCCTTAAATACAAATTGAATATCAATGTATTTCCTGTGCGATTCCATAACGATATGCTCAGCGCCTTTGCCATCACCTTTAAAAAACAAAGCAAAAAGTCGGTCCCCACCAAGTTCTAACTTAGTGTTGTCAAAATCACTTTCTTTGACCTGCTTCAAAAAAGCAAATGCCTTTTCAAACATAGGATGCTGTGCAAAATAAAAAGCGGCGTTGTCAATGTGATCCAATATCATAATCCTGATTTAATACTGAGTGAAGATAAAATTATTTTAAAACACAACATCCAAACACAACAAAAGTCCTCATGTATAACATCTAATTTGCTCATTCCCTGCAATATTTACATAAATAAACAAAAGCACTGATTTCTATCATATTTAAGTCTAAGCGTGATCACCTTCACATCAAGGCATCTCCACTAATTTCGTGTTCAAATCAGCAACATGAGTGTTTTACTTCTTTTAATAGTCATCAGTTTAGCCGTCGCGCTATTCTTTGTAGGCTGCTATTATTGGGCTGTGAAAACTGACCAGTTTGAAGACGACTACACTCCATCGGTACGCATTCTTTTTGATGATGAATTAACCAAAAAACCAACAGAATAATTATGGAAATGCAATTGGAAAAATTTTCCTACGACAACAAAATCGTCCGCAACTTTTTATTTGCAACAGCCCTTTGGGGTCTTGTTGGATTTTTAGTGGGACTGATCTGCGCCATTGAAATGTTTTGGCCGCAGCTTACCAATGGAATTTCATTTCTGTCGTTTGGCAGACTGCGCCCACTGCACACCAATGCAGTGATTTTTGCTTTTGTAGGCAACGCCATTTTTGCCGGCGTTTACCACTCGTTGCAGCGCTTAGTTAAAGCGCGTATGTACAGCGATGTACTGAGTAAAATTCATTTTTGGGGTTGGCAACTCATTATCGTTGCCGCTGCCATCACATTGCCTTTAGGCTACAGCACCGGTAAAGAATACGCAGAATTAGAGTGGCCTATCGACATTTCTATTGCCTTGGTTTGGGTGATTTTTGGATGGAACATGATGGGCACTATACTTAAAAGGAGAGTAAAACATTTGTATGTTGCCATTTGGTTTTACATCGCTTCTTGGGCTACAGTTGCTGTTTTGCACATTGTAAACTCAATTGAACTACCTGTATCATTTTTGAAAAGCTACTCTATGTACGCAGGCGTTCAAGACGCATTGGTGCAATGGTGGTATGGACACAATGCCGTTGCATTTTTTCTTACAACACCCTTTCTTGGCTTAATGTATTACTACGTGCCAAAGGCAGCTGGTCGTCCGGTATTTTCATACCGATTGTCGATCATTCACTTTTGGGCTTTGATATTCATTTACATTTGGGCAGGACCACACCACTTGCTGTATACCGCACTGCCCGACTGGGCGCAATCTCTGGGGACTGTTTTCTCCATTATGCTGATCGCTCCATCGTGGGGTGGTATGCTCAACGGTTTACTGACACTGCGCGGAGCGTGGGATAAAGTACGTGATGATGTAGTTTTGAAATTCATGGTGGTCGCTATCACTGCTTATGGCATGGTGACTTTTGAAGGTCCGATGTTGTCATTGAAATCTTTAAATGCAATGACACATTACACCGACTGGATCGTTGGACACGTGCACTTGGGTGCCTTGGGATGGAATGGCTGTATGATATTTGCTATGTTGTACTTCATCATACCGCGCATATTTCAAACAAAATTGCATTCTCAAAAAATGGCCAATTGGCACTTTTGGTTGGCTACTGCAAGTATCATTTTTTACGCAATACCAATGTATTGGGCAGGTATCGTACAAAATCAAATGTGGAGAGAATTCAATGCCGACGGCACTTTGACCAATCAAAACTTTTTGGATACGGTAACACAATTGATTCCAATGTACGCAACCAGAGCGATTGGCGGAAGTATCTTTATTGTGGGCGTTCTATTGATGTTTTACAACTTGTACAAAACTGTAAAATCAGGTAAACTGCTCGCCAACGAAGAAGCAGAAGCTTATCCATTGGCGAAAGCAAATGTGAAACACGAAAAAGAACATTGGCACAGATGGATTGAAAAAAGACCTATTCAAATGTTGTTGCTAAGTATTGTTGTTATACTTATCGGCGGTGCAATTGAAATGATTCCTACTTTTTTAGTAAAATCAAATATACCAAGTATCACCAGTGTGCAACCCTATACTCCTCTTGAATTAGAAGGGCGCGACCTGTATATTAGAGAAGGTTGCTACAACTGCCACTCTCAAATGATTCGTCCTTTCCGCTGGGAAACCGAACGCTACGGAGACTATTCAAAAGCTGGTGAATTTGTTTACGACCATCCTTTCCAATGGGGCAGTAAAAGAACGGGGCCCGATTTGGCAAGAGAAGGAGTGAAAACAGGACGTTTGTACAAACCAAACGACTGGCACTTCAACCACTTATTGGTGCCCGACTCTGTGTCCGACGGATCAATTATGCCGCGTTACCCTTGGTTGTTGAACAAACTTGACAGCAAAACACTGGAAGGCAAAATAACCGCAATGCGCAAGATGGGTGTTCCTTATCCTGAAGGCTACGAAAGCAAAGCCTCTGGCGACATGCGTTTGCAAGCAAAAGAAGTGGCAAAACCATTGTATGACAATATCGACGGATTGATGATTTCTGACGAGACTTACGATAAAATTGCAGCGGGAGAAATGAAACTGGAGGAAACTGAAATGGTGGCCGTGATCGCTTATCTACAGCGCTTGGGTACAGACATTTATCCCAAAGCCACAAAAAAATAGAATCGACTCCTTTGAATATTGAACAACAAACACTGAATTAGAATATATGCTAAAATTCATAAAACATCACTTAGACACCATCGACGGCGTAGAGATATTCCCGGTGCTGTCCTTCCTGATATTTTTTTCTGTTTTCCTCTTCGCATTGATATACGTAGTGAAAGCAGACAAATCACACATGGACGAAATGAGCAACTTGCCTTTAGACAATAAAAACTAAAAACTATGAATGCAATTTTATCAGATTCTTTTTTCCTCACCCTATTAGTCGTTGCCATCGTGCTTTTGATTTGTTTGTATGTGCTATACGGCACCTTCAAATCCATCTTTAGTATTTTATATCCTACGGCATACAAAGAGCGAGCGCCAAAAAAACAAGCGACTGTTTATGACCAGCTTACGGATTACGTTCCTGTTGAAGAGGAACACACTATTTTGATGGACCACGAATACGATGGCATCAGAGAACTTGACAATAACTTACCACCTTGGTGGGTATATATGTTTTATGTGTGCATCGTATTTGCGATCAGCTACCTCGTATATTTTCACATGATGGGCGGCGCTTCTCAAAAAGACGAATACGTACAGGCGGTGCAAAAACACAACGACATGAAACGCGCATTCGCTGCTGCGCACCCTAAGCTGATCGATGAAAGTAACGTAAGCGTACTCGACGATGCCGTGAGTATCAACAGTGGCAAAAATGCTTTCGAAAAAAACTGTCAAACCTGCCACGCCAAAGACGGTATTGGTTCTGCTGGACCTAATTTAACCGATGAGTTTTGGTTGTACGGCGGAAGCGCAGAAAGTATTTTCGCCACTATTAAATACGGGAAAATTGAAAAAGGAATGCCGAATTGGGTAGGTAAAATTTCATCGAGTGAGATGCAGCAAGTAATGAGCTACATCAAACAACTGAAATATGTTGCACCACCCATTGGCAAAGACCCACAAGGCGAAAAATTTGTAGAACAAGTGCTGAGCGACAGCACTGTGGTGGTGGCCGACACTTTGAAAAAATAAATATTCACCAAGATCCCTCCCGCATCTATCAGGACGGGATCTTGGTGTAAAAAAAACAAAATGGACGAGCACACTAACTATTCCAACGACTTCAGAGGACACCTTTCTACTGTTGACGAAAAAGGAAAAAGAATATGGGTGTACCCCAAAGCCGTTAAAGGCAAGCTCTACCGTTACCGCACCCTTGTCAGCTACCTATTATTGGCCGTACTGTTTGGATTACCGCACCTTTACCTACACGGCGAACCACTACTGCTCTTCAATATCATGGAGCGGAAATTCATCATTTTCGGACAAATATTTTGGCCTCAGGATTTTCACATTTTCCTATTCGCCATGATTGCCTTCATCCTTTTCGTTATTTTATTTACAGTCGTTTTTGGTCGAATATTTTGCGGATGGATTTGTCCGCAAACGATTTTTCTGGAAATGGTTTTTCGAAAAATAGAACGATTTATAGAAGGCGACCACAGCGCACAGAAAAAATTAAACGCGGCACCTTGGACAAGAGATAAAATTTTAAAAAAAACAGCCAAACACATCTTATTTATTGGCATTTCGTACTTGGTAGCCAATACTTTTTTAGCCTATATTATTGGTAAAAAAGAATTGATTGCCATTCAGCTTGACGACCCAGCCAACCACATTGGCGGACTCTTCACCATCACCGTTTTTTCACTTTTGTTTTACGGCGTTTTCGCTTTTTTACGCGAACAAGTTTGCACCAATATTTGTCCCTACGGCAGATTCCAAGGAGTAATGCTCGACAGCAACACAGTTGTTGTAGCATATGACTACAAGCGCGGCGAACCCCGCGAAAAAAACATCAAACTGCGCGCACAAAATGCGGGCGATTGTATTGACTGTAAACAATGTGTTTTGGTTTGTCCAACAGGCATCGACATTCGCAACGGCACGCAGCTAGAGTGCGTCAACTGCACCGCATGTATTGATGCTTGTGACGAGGTAATGCTGAGTATCAACAAACCCACCAACCTAATAAAATATGCATCGGAAAATCAAATCTCAAAAGGACTCCCCTTTATATTCACCGCTCGAACCAAAGCATACACTGCATTTCTTGCATTAATATTGATCATCCTAGGCATTATGATTTTCGTTCGCGGACAAGTAGAAACTACTGTTTTACGCTCACGCGGACAAATGTTCACACAAATGAACGACGGCCGAATCAGCAACTTATACAAGTACAAAATTGTCAATAAATCCAATGAAGAAGTGCCTATCCATTTCAAGTTATTGGACATCAAAGGCGAAATTGAAATCATAGGTGGAAAAGAAATTCACCTGCATCCCGAGCAAAAAACAGAAGGCATCATGATGATTAAAATCGACACCCTTCAGCTCACTAAACGAACAACTCCATTGCGCTTAGAAGTAATCACCAATGGCAGAAAATTAGAAGAGGTGGCTACGGTATTTTTAGCACCCCGACACCACAAGAAAAAACAAAAATAAGAACCAACGATCTACAACAATCATTAAAAAAAATTCATATGAACTGGGGATGGAAAATCGCAATTATCTACACGCTCTTCGTCATCGGAATGATCAGCGTAGTTTTATACAGTGCCAATTTCGACACCAACTTGGTGGGTGAGGATTACTATCAAAAAGAAGTGGAATTTCAGCAGGAAATCGACAAAAAACAAAACGCCATCAACGATTCATTGACCTTTCAGGTAAACATAGTTGGAGATTCTATAGTCATTCAATTTCCCCGCGAAGTAGCAAGTGGCAAAGTAACTTTTGTACGCGCCGCCGATATTGTGAGCGACAAACAATTTGACTTAAAAAACAATCAAAACAAACAAAGTTTTTCAATGAATAATTTAAAAACAGGCAGCTACGAAGTACAGGTAGCATGGAAAGCCAACAACGAAGATTATTACTGGGAAGAAAACATTATTTTGTAAACCCATGCTTTTCCTCAGTGCCATATTACTCGGTCTTGCGTCAAGCTTACATTGCGTCGGCATGTGCGGTCCCATAGTGGTTAATGTGCCTTTCTTGAAATTTCAAAAAGGAAAGTTTTTAGCCATGGGCATTTACCACTCAGGGAGAATTTTCACCTATGCCCTGCTCGGAATTTTCTCTGGAAGCCTAGGCGCATTAATGTCACTCGCCGGCTTTCAGCAATGGATGTCAATTGTTGCTGGTTCCCTTTTAGTATTACTTTTTTTCATTCCTAAAATCAAAAATAATTTAGAGAAAAAAGTTGCTACACCCGTCAATAAAATATACGCTGCTGCCAGAAAATATTTGTTTCAACCCACTTTTTCATCCGTTGCAATGATGGGCTTACTCAACGGAATATTGCCTTGCGGAATGGTGTACGCAGCCCTTGTAGCGTCAACAGCTGCTGGATCAATAGCTGGGGCAATGAGCTACATGGCGTTTTTCGGATTGGGTACTTTGCCGCTCCTGCTCACCTGCTCTATCAGCTTATCATTCGCAGGAAATTCTTTTAAAAATAAATTTAAGAAATGGGCGCCCTACGGCACCTTGGTGATTGGGGTACTCTTTGTGTTGCGCGGAATGAATTTGGGAATTCCATACGTGAGTCCGCATTTTGAAGAAAAAACAAAAACGATGAATTGTTGTCATGTCAAAAGTGCAAAAAAATGAAAACACTGATCGATAAATACGACATTGCGTGCCCGCGATACACCAGTTATCCAACGGTGCCCTACTGGGAAAACAACAGCTCAGCCGACGACTACAAAAAGCAAGTCAA
>CANFBW010000092.1 GCA_947444925.1 Flavobacteriales bacterium
AAAATATTTTACCATTGAAAATTTTGAGTAGGGTGGGAGTGCCCGCCACAATCAAATTGTCTACTATTTTTGTTAGTCCTGATGTTGTCCATTTATAAATACTACGGTCGGTTTTAATGCAGTAGAAATTACCTTCCGGATCAATGTCATAGGCCAATACTTCGTTGGCCCAAAAGTAGCCAGCGTCAATGACCTTTGTAATTTCTTTGGTGGCGTAATTGTATTTAAATGTCCAAAAATATAATTGAGTGTTCATGCCATCAGTGCCGTGTAAAGCAAAAGAAAAGTCATTGCCGTTTTCATTGTTTTTGATAGTGGTGTTTCTATTGATATTGTCGATGACCGCCATTTTTATGGCAACATTTACGGATGAAGTGCGTGTGCCTTTGTATTTTACTGAATCTGATAAAACTCTTGTGTAAGCACTTGCAGAATCGTTGTGAAAAGCAATGAGCACGCCCTCGTTGCTGCCATGTATGGGTTCAAATATGCCTTCGTCAAAGGGGTCTTCCCCCTGGTATCCGGCTTGATCCCAATAGCTTGTGTATTTTCCAGCGTTGATACAGCCATAGATATCGCCCCTGTCGATTCCGTCGGAATGATAGAAGGGACTTGCCGTGAGGTGACCCGATTTAGAAATGCGGCACTTACCGAGTTCATCTTTTACAACACCTGTTGCCTCAGTGATATCGCCTTGAATGCTGGCGTAGCCATTTGGACTCGCAGTGCCGAAGCCCAACAAATTTGAAAATGGAGCGAACTGACAAAACTGTTTGTAGGTCAAATACCAATTGTAAGTAGCCGTGCTCAAGCTTTGTAGTTCGGCACTATTGGTGTGGTCAACAGCGCAACGGCTTATATTTTTAGTGGTGCTATTGGCATTGAAATTAGGGTCACTTATTGTAAAAGCAAGGTTCAATCTATTGTTGCCCTGAGTGGTCATGTCTAATGCAATTATTCCTTCGCCAGCTGGTTTTTGAGTATCGAAATAGCGGTAAATTTTATGAAAGCCTTTACTTGCGTCTATTAAATCAATGGCTGTAATTGCTGGGTCGTTTACACCACCTCCGTCGTCGATTGCTTTTTTTTCACAAGAATATAGGAGCGCAACAAGAATGAAGGCGCCAATTTTGGATGGCATTGTTTTGATAGAATTCATGACAGTAATCTAGTCTAAGGTATTTGCAGTTTTCTTAGAGGGCCTGCATTTCATTTGCAATATTACTGCAATCGAGACTTGAAATGGAAGGGGTTGTTGTCTTATAACTCGTTTTAAGACGAACGTAATTACCTGTTTATTAGATTGTTAATCTTTTTATGCATTTTAATGTATTCTGTTGGCGAGAGACCACTCAATTTTTTGAAATTGTTGTAAAAAGAAGCGCGCGAGGTAAAGCCAGCGGCTTCAGCAATTGAATCAATGGTTAATTGTGCGCTTTTTTCAATTAGAAGTTCCTTGCAATAGGTCACTCTAAACCCATTGATGTAGTCGTTGAACGAACAAGAAAAATGACGATTGATAACTTCTGATATGGTTCGTGCTGGCAAGTTTGCTTCTTCAGCTAATGATATTAGCGAGATGCCGTTGGTTAAAAACAATTGTTTTGTTTGAATGAGATCATTAATGAAAAAAGCGTGTTTTTCTATTTCTTGATTGGTGAGGGTGGAGTCTTTATACTTCACTTTAATCTCATCGATGGACAGTGATTTTTCTTCCAGTAGAATTTCAGATTTTTGAAGTGCCCATATCAGAATTAATAAAAGTATGCATACGCCCATGATTGGTGTATAATCAAACTTTCTATTTGAAGCAACAAATGGAATAGAAAGAAACGTGATCAGTTGAATGCTTAAAAGAAGTACAGTGAAAAACCGAACCCATTTGGTGTTGTTGCGCTCGTCTTGATTTGATTTTTTGCGCAAAAGCAATAGAATGAAAATGAGGTAAGCTAAAGTCTGTGTGAAAAAAGCGCCATTTAGTATTTGGTATCTCCACGAAAAGGAGTTGTGTGTTTGTTCGTTGATATACAGTGTTTTTTCAGCACTATTTAAAAAGTAAATTGGAGCTAAAAACAAAATGGCGAGCAATGCTGGAATGCAGTGCAATTTTTTTTCTTTGCTAGTAATGATGTCGCTGAAAATGTATGTTTTGACAAAGAAAAGGTAAAGGGGGGCCAGAAGAAAACAGAATGGAAAATCAAGTTCAATCAAGTGCGGGAAATGCATTACGAGGTTGGTGATTTCTAAAAATCTAAAAAATATGGATGAACCAAGTATGATGAAAAAAGAACCCAAATACAGATTGGATTTTTTTCTTTTCGATTTTTGTAAAAAAACCAGAGCTATTGTAACAAGGAACAATGCAATGAAAAGTAGTAAGCTGCTGTAAAAATCGGAACTCATCAGACTAGGGCTAAAAAATCATCAACTGTTTTTATTTCTACAACTATCCACTTAAAATAATTCCGCCTCACTGGCATTCCTTTCGCTAAGTGATCCAACTATTGCAGAGGCTGCGCTGCGCGAAGATAATAAATTATGCCGAGGGCTTTGGAAGTGCAAAAAGTCGTTTAGAGAGAAGAACGCTAAGCGACGCCGTGATATACTGAGGAGAAAGGAACTTTTTGTCTTAAAGAGCCTATGTTGGGCGGTGGTATGCTGAAGTCACAGCAATGTATCCGAGAAGTGTATGTGATTGGTAATTATTTTTTAAATCTTGTAAGGATCATCGGAATTCAACGACCAAGAGAGTGAACATAAATACATTTCCTATGAAGAAAAAAATATTTATTAATGCTTTAAAAGTAAGTGTGACAATAGGCACCTTACTGAATTTAATCAATAACTACGATGAAATTTTCCTTCAAAAAATTTCATTTTCAGTAGCTATAAAAGTGTTCATCACTTATCTCATTCCTTTTTCCGTGTCGTATTATTCCTCTCGGAAAGCATTGGCTGATAGTCGCAAATTTAATTCAACTCCACCGTTATAATGCTTTGTTTTTTCTGTTTGTATTTTTACAATGGCTTCGCTGCGATATTAAATTAAGCCACGGCTTTACGAGTTGAATAATCGCTTAACGAGAAGAACGCTAATCGTGGCGGTGAATTGCTTACATTTGTGCACTTGAGGTGCTCCGAACAATTAATTTATATTTTACAACGAATGAAAACACTAATTTTATCAATTGCTATTGGCACTATCTTTTTTGTTGCGTGCGAAAAGAAAGTAGAAGCTGTGGTGCAGCAATCGTTATATGAGCAAATAGCTAACGCAGCCAAATATTCTTTTTACAAAAACGATTCTTCTGTTTTGCCTTCTGCTCCGCAGTCAGCACACAACGCTTTTTTTCGCGTTCGCTTTAACAGTATTGCGGCAGCTGCGTTAACTGATGCCGGTAAATTGCCCGTTAATGGTAGTTTTCCTGAGGGGTCAATTATTGTGAAAGATTTGTACAATCAGCAAAATGGAAATATAGTGTTGTATTCGGTGTTGAAAAAGGAAAGTGGAAATGCCAACAGCAACGGTGGTTGGTTGTGGGCAGAGTACGATACTTCAGGCAAAGAAATTTACGCTATAGGTAGCAAAGGTGATGGTTGTGTAAACTGCCACTCTGTAAATAGTAGGGATAAGGTAAGGTTGTTTGATTTGTTTTAGCGTTGCATTTGTTCAGCAAGATCCCTTGCCTGGCCGAACGTGTATTTTCTTTTTGCCAAGCTGCTTTTCCGCTTTTATCCATGCTTTTATATTTGAGAGCAGTCAATTTCTGTCAGTAACATCTCTGCAAATTGGCAGAAAAAAACACCATCAACGTCATTTTTTTGAGCAAGGATAGCGTGTAATTTCATTTTTATAAAAATGAAAAAAATTCTTACATGACTAAATTGGAAATGACCGAAGCTATTATACTGGCCAAAGCAAAAAAGAAAATGAAGTGGACAGAAATTTCGGCTGCACTAAGTTTATCAGATGTTTTCCTTACTTCGGCTTGTTTGGGACAAAACACTTTGTCAAAATCTGAAGCCGAAAAATTGGCAACGATGCTTTCTCTTTCTGAAGATGTAGTGGCTGCACTTCAGGTTTTCCCTAATAAAGGTCAGGGACAAGCAATTCCTTCCGACCCGCTGCTTTACCGTTTTTTTGAAATTTGTTATGTGTATGGTCCCACCATCAAAGAAATCATTCATGAAAAGATGGGTGATGGAATAATGAGCGCAATTGATTTTACAATGGCCATTGATAAAGTAGAAGATCCAAATGGCGATCGCGTTAAAATAACATTGAACGGAAAATTCCTGCCCTATAAAAAGTGGTAATGTATCACTCCCGCCTAACTGAGCGATCTTCTCGCTGATTCAGCTATGTTAGAGGCGTGCCTCTGAGGAAATAAATAGACCAAAGGATTTGGGAAAGGAAAGAGCGCTTGGCGAGGAAGTGATAGTAGAAATTATCAAAGGTGCAAATTGATTTAAAAATCGTGCCTAAAAAATGAGGGCCTATGGATAGTGGGTTTCCTGCGTTGGGGTCTGTCCCCAATAGTTATGTCCCCAATAGTTTAAGCATTGGTAATTGTGGAAACCGATTAGCGTCACATTTAAAATAGAGGCCATAAGCCAAAGGCTTTAAGAGTGGAAATATCGCTTAGATTTGATATTAAGAGGAGAAAGGAACTTTCGGTCTTAAGAAGCCTAATCGAGGCGGCGGAAATTTCACTATTTAACTTGAAAATTATATTCAATTGCTTTTCCTTTTATGATATTGAATAGATTGTGGGAATAATAAATATTTAGGGGCTTTCTACTTCCTTTAATATAAATGGAAATGTATTTGCCTCCCTTGGAATTAAAAAGTTCTATTCTTTCAAAATTCTTGTATAAAAAACTATTATTCGTTTTAGCATAAGGATAATCTACTTTAAGATGAGTTTCATAGAAGTAGAAAAAATTGATCTTTTTTCTTACAATAAAGAGAGCAGTAAGGAAAAGAATAATTCCAGGGAGTAAATTAAAGGGATATTCAAAATGAATGTCTAATAGTATTGCAGAAAATGAAATTAGTCCGCAAAAGCATATAAAAATCATTATCGCAGTATACCACCAATTTTCCTTGTAAAGCAATTTTTCCATGACTTTATTCTACACCTTCACCACCAACCCCGTTTTCAAACTCTCCAAAACCTTAAACGTCACTTTACTCACAGCGTACAACTCTTCAAAAGCAATCGCAGGTTTTCCGCTTTTAATCGCCTCCGCGAAAGCTTCGAATTCGCCTTTGAATCCTTTGTCTTGGTTAGAAGATTTAGTGCGGTTTTTTGATGTGCCTAAGTAGATGGTTAACTCGCGGAAATTGTCCATTTGCATCGCTAAGTTCGGCGCAAATACTTCGATGTATTCTTTGGGTAATTGTCCGTTACCGAAGGCCATGTAATTGATGGTAGCTATTGATCCGTTTTCAAAAGTTAATACTACGCTTACGTTGTCTTCGTCGGGAATAGATTGATCGGGTTTTTTAATGGAAGAAGCGAAAACAGAAGTTGGTAAGCTTCCTGCCAAGAACAAGCAGGTATCAACGAAGTGACACAACTCACCCAGTATTCTTCCGCCGCCAATCGTTGGGTCTTGAATCCATGAATTCAATGGAATTACACCTGCATTGACTCTGTAATTTACCGATACGGGCAAAGCGCCAATGGCGGTTTTCATGCGTTTAACAAGAGGAGAAAAACGGCGGTTGTAGCCTACTTGTAAAATTGGTTTTTGTTCGGCTTTGTTGTATTTAACGCGGATGACTTCGAGTTCATTTTCGTTGAGGGTCAATGGTTTTTCTACAAAAACATTTTTGCCTTGTTTTAGCGAGCGCAGCACTTTTTCGCCGTGGTCGTTGTGGCGTGTGGTGATGAGTACGGTGTTGATGTCGTTGTGCTGAATGAGTTGATCGGCATCGGTGGTGATGAATTTGAAATCGTATTTTTTTCCGGTGGAGTGCGCCGATACACCCGTGGCAGTGCAAATACCTGTGAGCTTGAATCCGCCCACTTTGCCGAGGCTTGGCAGAATAACGCCTTTGGTGAAATTTCCGGCGCCGATGAGGCCGATATTGATGTCGCTACTCAACACCGATTTCGCATGCATGGCGATGGGTTTTCGGCTGTCGCTCGCTGCGCTTTCGTATTTTAAAACAATGCCCAGGTAGTATTCTTTTGTTTTGCCTTCGAGGAGGTCGTAGGCATCTAAAGCTTGGTCAAAGTTGATGCGGTGGGTCAATAGTTTTTGCGGCGCTACTTTGCCTTCTTCAACAAGACCGAGAAAGGCTTCAAAGTTGCGTTGCTCTGTCCAGCGCACGTGGGCGAAAGGATAGTCGATGCCTTGCTCTTCGTATTGCGCGTCGTAGCGTCCGGGTCCGTAGGCCATCGACAGTTTCAATTCCAATTCTTTTTTGTAGTAGTATTCGCGCGGAATATCCATGCCCACCATGCCTACAATCACCACGCGGCCTTTGGTGCGGCAAATTTCACCGGCATCGGCAACAGGCTGATTGCTGCTGGTAGAGGCAGTGATGATGACGGCGTCAACACCGCGGCCGTCGCTAAAGTTGTTGCAGGCTTGAATCAAGGCATCGGGAGCACAAACAGCGTCGGCACCCATTTCCAGCGCCAGTTCTAATTTTCGGGGGTCAAAGTCGGTGCCAATCACCTTGCAGCCATTGGCCTTGAGCAATTGCACGGTGAGTTGTCCCAGCAATCCGAGTCCGATCACGGCGATGCGCTCGCCAATTTGTGGTGCAGTTTGTCGTACTCCTTGCAGCGCAATGGCGCCAACGGTGACGAAGGCAGCTTCTTCATCAGAAACTTTTTCGGGCACTTTCACCACGAGGTTGCGCGGCACATAATTGATTTCGCTGTGGTTGGCGTATCCTGCTCCGCCGCAGGCAACGCGGTCGCCAACGGTGATGCCTGTAACATTGCGACCAACTTCTAGCACTTCGCCAACGCAGCTGTAGCCGAGTGGAATGGGCGTATCTAATTTTGTAAATACTTTTTCAAGGGTGTTCATGATGCCTTCTTGCTTCATCTTGCCAATGACCTGTTTCACGAGGTCGGGACGCGCTTGGGCTTTGCCCAGCAGCGATTTTTTGGCGAGGTCGACAATCATTTTTTCGGTTCCCGCCGAAACGAGTGAAGACTTGGTGCGGATCACCACACCGTTGTCGCCACACACTGGTGCAGGCACTTCAAAAATTCCGAGTTCGCCTGTTTTATAAGATTGAATCAATTGTTTCATTTGTATCTTTTATTTTTTCTATGGTCAAATGGAATGCCCTTAGGCTCTTATTTTAAAAATGGGCATTTCATGGGGCGAATTTAAGATTAAAAGTTTAAATGATTATTCTGAAATTTCAATA
>CANFBW010000093.1 GCA_947444925.1 Flavobacteriales bacterium
CTGACCGAAAATTAAAACGAAGAATAATGATTAAAAACAGAACACTAAAAGCAAGAAAAAAACAATATCAAAAATTAACTCTAAATTAGCCCACAGTCTCTCTTAAATTTTACCCCAAAAAGTTCACTTTTGGCTGAAGACATACAGTACCGCCCGCAATCAGTTACATTTAAAATGGCACAATAACTTTGGCGGCATTGCTATTTCAAATGCAAAACATACAATTTTCCGCCTATTTTTTTGTAGCGCTCATCACTAATGTACACCATGCTATTGTTGACAAAAGCGATCGCTTCCTTTTGTGTAGGATATCGAAATCTAATGCATTTGCTTTTTCCTGCAAAAAAATTGTCGCCTTCAAAAGCACTGAACAACCACATTTTATTACTCGATAAAAGAGCCAATTTCGTTTTGTCGGGACTCATTGCTGCGGCCGTAATCCAATTGTTGAACATTGACTTTCCCATAGTATTGAATTCGCCTATTTTTTTTGCCACATAGGTACCGGCGCTGTCGGGCAGTTTATACAAATACGTTTTTCCATCGAAAGGACGTGTTCTGTTTTTTGAAAACAAGTACAGCGAACCATTGCACCAAACCATTGCTTCGCAATCAAAATTCTTTGCACTGTCGACAGGAGGAAAAAGTTTTTGATCTTCGTAAGCATAATGAATCACTTGCGCCTGCACTGAATCCGAACGATCTGCAAACGGATTTGCAATTTTGAAAATGCACAAATCTTTGCTGTCGTTTGCATTGTTACCGATGTTGCCGATGTACAAATTTCCGTCGTCGTCTTGCGTTAATTCTTCCCAATCGCGGTTCCACGCACCCAACACCGTTACCGTGCGTACTAAATTACCTGAAGTGTCACACAAATACAAAGCGACTTCGCCTCCGCTATCGTTAACAGTCCAAAATCTATTTTCATTCACCACCACCATACCCGAACTCTCATTCACTATTGCTGGCAAAGCACAAAGCTTGTGCAAAGATTGGGCGTTGCCATATGAAGCAAACAGAAAAAAGAAAAAAATTAAAGCCAATTTGCGCATGAGCAATCGTGCTAAATGTTGAATGATTCGAAAATATGAAAAATAAACAGATATAAGAACGAGCAATATTTTTCCTGCAAAAAAGCAGATTGAAAATTCAGCTGTAGATCACTACATTAGTAAACATAAAATAAAAACTATGGAACAAAAATTACCACTACCACCTTTCAATTTTGAAACGGCCACACAAAAAGTAAAAATGGCTGAAGATGCTTGGAACACTAAAGATCCCGAAAAAGTATCACTGGCCTACACCATAGATACGGAGTGGCGCAACAGAGATCAATTTATTAACGGCCGAGAAGAAGTAAAAGCATTTTTGAAAAAGAAATGGGAAAAAGAATTGGAGTATAAACTTAAAAAAGAATTGTGGGCTTTTACAAACAATAGAATTGCAGTTCGCTTTGAATATGAATGGCGCGATACTAACGGACAATGGTATCGTTCTTACGGAAATGAAAATTGGGAATTTGATGAAAATGGTTTTATGAAAAAACGATTTGCCAGTATCAACGATTTAAAAATAAACGAAGAAGACAGAAGAGTACTCTAAAAAATAGTTGCAAAGAATTAATGGCATCACAAAGACAGAATAAATCCTGTCTGTTCCTTAAATTTAAAACGCTATCTCTAACATCTGTACTGCATTCTAGCTGTAAAGATGTTGTCTTTCAAATCACCTGTAAAACCTGCGATTTTGTTTACCTCATTGCTTAACATGTAGCAGTAGATCATGAACTTCACATTGTCAATCACATACAAGTTGTAACCTACACCAAAGGCAGTGTATTTAATTTCGCCTGCTGTCATTCCGTTGAGGCCGTTCAAATCAACAGCAGAGCCCTTTGTGTTTGGATCATAGCTCTCGTACTTAACAGCAATTTCATGTTTTGACTGTGCAATTCTCTGCATGAAATAAACATACCCTGTATCGAATTGACGAATGTACAGCGTAACTGTTGCTTGTTCCTATTTCAGTAAACCAATGGCCCAAAATATCCCTGCTTTGCTCTTACTGCATTTGGCCTGAACTTCAATTTGTTTCAAGTGTGCATCGATGAGCGCCATTTCTCTTGCGTTCATCATAAACAAAGAACTTTCACCTAAATCAAAATTCCGTTTTTCGGCTTGCAGCAAGGCTTCATAATTTTTAACCATTTGCGCAAACAATATTGTTTGCTGCTGTAGCACTTTCAGTTCATTTTTATACTGCTCAATTTTATTGCCTTGCTCCAATATTTTTTGTTCTCGCGAATAATCTATCTCCTGCATTTTAATATCGGCCAATTGCACATCCCCTCTTTCTTTTCTTAAAAATACGGGGAAACTAAAATCTACACCCCATTTGTAATTATTGGATGAAAAGTTGCTCACCCAGCTGCTGCCAACAGGTTGCGTTAACAGATTGTAATTCACATTCAATTTTGGCTTCAGCTTTTCCTGTTTCCACTTTTTATCTAAAGCGGCAATTTCATATTTATAATGATACATATTGACCGCTGGGTGTCGCATCGCCAATTGCTTTGAACTTTCGTTTAGCGAATCGGGCAAGACAAATGATTGCTGAATAAACATATCGCGCGCTATAGGCACCAAGTTGTTTTGAATTTCTAAAGGTTCTTCAGCAGTAGTCCACAAATAATTGGAAAGCTCGAGAGCCGCATTCTTCTTCTCAATGGCTGACTGGTTCAAATTTAAAATTCGATTTTGCAATTGAATAAATGATTCCAGCGTATCTATTGCTGAGCGATCGCCCAAAACATAGCTCGACTTCACCGCCTCAAAACGCAGCTGCGCTACTTTTACTGCCGACTCATAAACAATGTATTTTTGATGAACATTGTACCATTCCCAATACGTTGCCAGTGCATCAAAAATCAAATCATTGATCAAATTGCGTTTTTCAGCTTCAGTGGATTGCGCAAAAACATTCGCCTGTTTGACCACAGTTCGGCGTTCATTGATCCAAAATCCCTGCAGCAATGGCATTGATACACCTACGTATACCAAGCCCGAATTGGGCAATTTATTTTCTTCATTAACATATTGTCCGGTACTTTGATCTACGCCCAATTTAAAATCGGCACCAAACCAAGTGGGCACCTTTAAGCCGCTGCTCCACAAATGATAATACTGCTTATCGCTGAAATATTTTTGGTCAAGATCAGAAAACAAATAAGGATCAAAATTTCCATTTTCACGCAAGATTGTTTTATCACCTTTCACACTTAGTAAATTGTACTGTTTTACTATTGGATGGTTAGTTCTGACAATGCTGATGAACTGTTCGGGAGAAAACACCATTAAGGTATCTTGCGCATACGCCAACATACTGCAAAGCAAGAAAAACAAGATAAAAAAAGAGTTATTTTTCATTAGCGTCCTTTATTTTTTCGGTGTTTTTTTTCTCTTTTGTTTTTTCGCGCGTGTAGTACTCGGCCGGAAAACCATTTAAGTTTCTCCACAATTCATAAGCGATAGGTACATCGTGAAGCAACGCTATACCCTGCGCTCCGGAGCCGATGCGCAATTGTTTTGGCCACTTGCCTTCTGCGGTATCTTCAGCCACTAAAACGCGGAATTTACCCTGTTCGTTGGTGAAATTATCAATGGCAGCAACTTTGCCACCAAAAGTACCATAAGAGGCATTGGGCCAACCAGAAAAAACCACCGACGGCCACCCGTCGAAAATAAATCGAACATCATTGCCCACGTGCACTAAGGGAAGGTCATTCGGATCTACAAACATTTCAACAGCCAAATCATATCTCGAAGGCATAATACTCACCAACGGCTCTCCTTGTTTTACTGTTTCGCCAATACCATCGCGCAAAGCTTTAGTGACAAATCCATCTTGAGGTGCCGTAATATAATACATGCTATTTCTAACTGTATAATTCATAAAAGTGGTTTGCATTTTAGATACGGTAGCTTCTGCATCGTACATATTCGACATGGATTCAAATTTTTCAGATTCGGATTTGGCCAATTTGTCTTTGTATTGATTGTCTATTGAATTCAGTTCCGCCTTTGCATTGAGCAATTCATTTCTGCTCGACAATAATTTATTGTCGGCGCTGTTCTTCTTTGCTTGCGTCTCTTGAAGCTTCAACCTTCTACTTTCTACATCAGTAAGCGATTTCAACCCATCTTCATACAATTTCTCCATTCGTTTTCCTTGATCTTTTGCTACATCGTAGTTCGCCACAGCCGCCAGCAAATCAATACTATCGGTTTGTACTTTTAAGGCAGCCTGTTTAAGATAATTTCGGGCTTGCTCGAACTTAATTGCTTTGGTTTTTATTAAGGCATCAATTTGATTGTCGAGCGCTTTTATTTTTTCCATATAAGCAATTACTGATGATTCCTTTGATTTGATTTGATCTTCAGTTCTCGACAAAAGCTCAGGATCGAAATACTCATCTTTTATTTCCGATAGAAATAAAATAGTGTCACCTTTTTTTACAAACTGTCCTTCCTTCACATACCATTTTTCTATTTTACCGGCAATCACCGATTGCAGAGATTGCGGCCGCTGCGCTGGATGCAAAGTCGTTACATATCCTTTCGCACGAATGTTTTGTGTCCAGGGCAAAACACCCACAACAAGTGAAATTGCAAAAAACCAAATGGCAATCTTTTTAGCCACAGCAAGTGCCGATTGTTTCGTTATCATTTGCAAAGACCGGAAGTCCTCTGTCTTTAATTTACTTTCAATTCTATTTTCAACTAAATTCAACATGATCAATTTTTTAAACACGCGTTAAAGTAATTTTTCTATCAAAAATATTTTTCAGCTCCTCTTCATTAGATATAGCAATCACAGTGCATTTTGGCAAATACACAAAAATACTTTTCAGCAATTCGGCCCTGTCCTTGACAGGTATAAAATTGAAGCTGTCTTCAATTAAAAGAAGTTGGGGATTGGCGATACAAGCACGCGCCAAAATAATTTTTATACGTGCAATAGCCGTCAAATTTCTGCCTCCGGGAAACAACTCCGTGTTGTAGCCATTTTCCAATTTTTGAAAAACTAAATCTAAGCCCAACATCTGTATTACGTCTTGCACCTTCTCCAATGAAATTGCTCTTCCAACAAGTATATTTTCAATCACTGTACCCTGAAATATTTGCTCGCTATTTTGACAATAAGCGATCACTTTTCGCAAAGACGCTAAGTTCCAATTTTGCTCAGGAACTTCATTAAAAACAATAGCCCCACGATAATCCTTTCTGCTTTGAGCCAGTAACTTGAGCAATACTGATTTTCCTGAACCACTCCATCCCGACAGCATTATTTTTTTGCCCTTCTCAATATCGAGATTTACTGCATGGAGAATAGGCTCTACAGCGTCGGGATACTGAAATTGCAAGTCAATGGTTTTCACCGATATTCCGTCAGTATTTTCAAATTCAAAAGATTCGTGGTTTTCATCTTCGTCCAATTCAATATCGGTGACATAACCCAATTTTTCCAAAGCAGTAAGCACATCGTAAATAGTTTCCATACTTAAAATCAACTTTTCCACCGAAGATAAAACAAGAATGATAATGATTTCAGAAGCCACGAATTGCCCCACGTTCATTTCCTGATGAATGACCAAGTATCCGCCTAAAATAAGAAGAACAGCGGCAACAAAAGCTTTAAACACAATCATATTGGCGTATTGCAAACGCAACACTTTAAAATGATCGTTTCGCGCGTCCAAATACGAACTGACAATTTTATCGGTTTTCTTTTCAGGAAAAAAACTTTGCTCACTGACCTTAAAAGTCTCCATTGTTCTTCCTACTTCTTCGAGCCAAAAAGCCACTTCGTATTTGTACTTTGATTCTTTCAAACTTGTCTTAATACCTGAAGGTCCAAGCAATCGAAATATGAGATAAATACTGAGCAATAAAAAGATACTAAAGAAAAGAAAAAATGGATGGTAAAAGGAAAGAAGAATCAGTCCAAAAATAATTTGCAGAGAGGCCGACGAAAAATCAATTAAAATTTTGGAGATCCCTTTCTGCACTGTCAATGCGTCAAAAAAGCGATTTACCAATTCAGGCACGTGGTGTTTTTGAAGCACTGCGCTCTTCATTTTTGGCAAACGGTAAGCAAACTCAAAGGCAGATCGCGTAAATATTTTTTGCTGTAAATTCTCGGTAACGGTGAGCAACAAAACTTGAACAAAACCTGCCAATAAAATTCCCGCAATGACCAATATCACCAGCACAACCCAAGAAGTAGAAATTTGCGCCGATGTTATAAAATTCATGATGGCTTGTATCCCCAAAGGAAGCGAAAGACTGAGCAAACCAGCAACAGAAGCATAAAGATACACGCTTATTACATCTTGTTTATTGAGCTGCAATAAGCGAATAAAACGGGCAATAGGATTAACAATTTTATTTTCCACGGCTACTTTTTTAATGTGTCAAAAACCAATTTTTCCAAAAAATCTATTAAAGAGGCATCACTTTTATCTTTTGAAAAATCAGTTAACGAAGGTAAATTAATTTTGAAAAATTTTTGCGTATGCGACATTTCCAGAAGCGTACAGGCCAATGAATGCGGATACTTGTATTTGGGATTCAGCTCTGATATCACCAAGGAAATTCTTGCACACAAATCCTTGTATGGTTTAAACAAGTTGTCTTTATTGTTATCTTTGACATTTCTGGTCAAATACGACTTTGAGCCTTCGTACATCACCAAATCGAACACCGCTTTTTCTTCAATAAAAACATCGGAAAACAAATTGGAAGCTGGTATCACCAAAGCGGAAATAACCTTTTTTATTTTTTCTTTAGGCTCAACTATATTGTTCAGTTGAATCGTCACCTTGTATTCCAAATAAGTCCAATACCAATTTACCAGATACACCAGTAATCTGTGCTTATTTTCAAAATAGCGGTAAATCGTTGCCTCTGTCGTTTCAATTTCCTTGGCCAATTTTTTAAAAGTAAAATCTTCAAAACCCAAAGTATTGATCAACCTCAACCCTTCAGCAACTATTTTTCGCCCCAATAAAGATTCTTCAGGGTTCTTCAAATAAAGCTTTTCGTTCAGTATAATTCTAAGTGACAATGCCATATTGTGTTTTACAAAAGGCAAATATAAAAATTATATAGTATTAATATCACAAATTAGTAAAATACAATCATTTTTAATAGTAATACTATTATTTAAAAAACATTTACTATCTTCGAAACAACAAAGAGCGATGCCGCTTCAAATGTGACACAGCGCTCAGTAAACCGCGCTTTAAAAAAATGAATACATTAAACAATAGGCGATGAATCACACAATCTTCAACAACA
>CANFBW010000094.1 GCA_947444925.1 Flavobacteriales bacterium
AACCATCCGTTAATCCATCCACAAACCACTTAAAACCAACAGGCACTTCATATACTTGTCGACCAATTTTAGCAGCTACCCTGTCAATCATGTTAGAGCTCACCAATGTTTTACCAATATTGGCAGCTTTACCCCAATCTGCACGGTGTTTAAAAAGGTAATTGATGCACACCGCCAAATAATGGTTGGGCTGCATTAACCCTGTACTTTTGGTAACTATCCCATGTCTATCGTGATCGGTGTCGCAACCAAAAGAAATATCAAAACGGTCTTTCATCTCAATCAAGCTTTGCATGGCATAGCTTGACGATGGATCCATACGCACTTTGCCATCCCAATCCAAGGTCATAAAGCGGAAAGTAGGATCAACCACTTCGTTTACTACCGTTAAATTGATGCGGTAATTATCCGCTATTGCACACCAATAATCCACTCCAGCACCACCCATTGGATCAACGCCCATTGCGATATTTGAATCACGCAGCACATCAAAGTCGATGACGTTTGCCAGATCATTCACATAGTTGGCAATGTAGTCGTAGCGGTGCGTACTTCCCAATTTCAACGCGCGTTCATAGGAAATGCGCTGCACCCCACGCAAATCGTCTTCTAAAAAAGCATTGGCCTTTGCCTCGATCCATGAGGTGATCTCTGATCCGGCCGGACCACCATGTGGCGGATTGTATTTGAAGCCCCCATCGTCGGGCGGGTTGTGCGAAGGCGTAATAACAATACCATCAGCAAAGCCATCTTTTCGCCCTTTGTTATACATCAGAATGGCTTGCGACACCGCCGGCGTAGGCGTGTATTCGTCGTTTTTTGAAATCATGAGTTGCATGCCATTGGCTGCCAAAACCTCAACGGTTGTGGCAAAAGCAGGGGTTGATAAGGCATGCGTATCTATACCAATGAATATAGGACCGTCAATTTTGTGCATTTGTCGGTACAAGCAAAGTGCCTGACAAATAGCAAGAATATGGCGTTCGTTGAATGCATTTTTTAGCGATGATCCGCGGTGCCCCGATGTACCAAAAGAAACACGCTGCTCGCGCACCGATGGATCGGGAATATTAGAATAATAAGCACTGATTAGTCTTGGAACATTGACCAACTTATCGATGGTCGGTAGTTTTCCTGCATTTGGACTTATACCCATAGAGTTACCTTGTCTTTAGTTCAATAGTGCGTCAATACGCAGCGCGCAAGATAAAGTTTTATTGCTAAAAGATTGTGAACAGATCAACAATAAATTACGACCAAGTGAGCACAAAAAAAAATCCCCCGCTTTCGCGAAGGATTCTTTACACCAATTAGTGCTACTGCTACAACAAGTAATCAGTAGATAAAAATTTAGATTTTCTTTGATCTAAAATTTCAGATACAATTTTCTTGTTCAATTCATTGTCTTTCATCGCCACCATGGTACGTATAGAGAAAACACGCAATGCTGCGGTAACGCTTAAAGTACCTTCGGCTGAATCTTTACGCCCGTTGAAAGGATAAACATCAGGCCCACGCTGACACTGACAATTCACATTCACTCTACAAACCTGATTCACCAATGGATCTACCAATTCAGCAATCTCATTAGAATCGGTGCCGAAGATGCTCACTTGCTGTCCAAAGTTTGACTCTACCATATACTGAATAGGCTCAGCAATGTTTTTAAATGACAAAATTGGAACCACTGGTCCAAATTGCTCTTCGTGGTACAAACGCATAGAGGCATTCACCGGATACAATACTGCAGGATAAACAAAAGAAGCCACTGAAGCACCTCCGTTTTTGTTGATCACCTTGGCACCATGTGCCACCGCATCATCTATCAATCCTTTGATAAATTCTGGTTTGTCTTTCTCAGGCAAAGGCGTAATCATCACGCCCTTTTCCCATGGCATACCCATTTTCAAGGTTTCTAATTTAGCAACAAAAGCGGCATTAAATTTCTCAACGATCGATTCGTGTACAAACAATATTTTTAAGGCAGTACAACGCTGTCCATTGAATGACAAGCTACCTGAAATACACTCACTCACCGCCAATTCAATGTCGGCATCAGCCAAAACAATAGCTGGATTCTTAGCCTCTAAGCCCAATACAGAGCGCAATCTGTTTGGTTTTGGATGTGACTTTTTGATCACATTCGCACTTTCGCTGTTGCCAATGAAAGCGAACACATCAATTTTACCACTTTTCATCAAGGCACCAATGGTAGCTCTTCCCGAGCCATAAATCACATTGATAACACCTTTTGGAAAACTTTGTTGAAAAGCTTTCAAAAGGGGATGAATCAACAATACACCGTGACGTGCAGGCTTAAAAATCACCACATTACCCATGATCAATGCAGGAATCAACAAAGCAAAAGTTTCATTGAGTGGATAATTGTAAGGCCCCATACAAGCAGTGATGCCAAAAGGTCCGCGACGAATTTGCGCGTAAATATCACCCTTCTTTTCAATACGAGAGTTTTTTCTATCTAAGTTCTTTAAGGCTTCTGTAGTGTCAATAATGTACTCCACCGTACGGTCGAATTCTTTTTCTGAATCGCTGTAGTTTTTCCCAATCTCCCACATCAAGTATTTTACTACTTCTTGTTTTTGCTCCTTCATCGCATTCACAAATGCGTGCATATGGGCTATGCGTTTTTTAACGGGCATTGTTGGCCATTCACCTCTGCCTAAGTCATAGGCATCTTGTGCGGCTTGCAATGCTTCAAAAGATTCTTTTTCGGTCAATACAGGAAAAGAACCCAATCTTTTTCTCACATATTCATTGCCTTGTTTAACGCATACTGGCGAAAAAACATCTTGCACAGGACCATCCCATGTTTTCAATTCACCACCCACCAAATACACTTTTTGCTCTAGCTCGTGGTGGATGTTCATGTTTTCTGGAGCAGCGGGAGCCGACTCAAATACGTTCATTATTTCTGCTTCTTGCATAAAAGGGGTTTTTATTAGAAGGCACAAAGGTAAGTTTTTAAATTTTCTTGCATCGGAATTTCCTGTACGTTTTCTCATTTTTAATCAACACCCCTTGGGGATAAAAAAATATCTCTCGCCACCTCCAAAATTCACCGTTTTGAATATCAGCGCCTTACAAAAAAAGGGAGTGAAATGTCAGTATCATACTGCGCGTATTGTCAAAGTCAAAAACCACCCACCTCCTTCGTTGCCAACTAAGTTTGCAGTCTACTATTTACTTAAACCTTTTTTGAAAATGAAAAAAATCTTTACCCTATTGCTATCTGGTGCACTTTTTGCTGCAAACGCACAAACTCCAGGCTACACGAGTACATCTCTATATGATGACTTTGCAAAAGCGGGGCCTTATGCTGATCCAAATCCAATTGATCCAAATTTTCCCGACGGCATTTACTGGTGGGGCAAAGAAGCCTTAGGCAACAGCAGTGCACCCAACAATAGCGATCCTTGCTTTGCCTCAAACAAATACGCACTAACGCGCACAGGCAATGGAAAATTAGGCGTTACGATATCACAAGCCAGCAACTGTTGGCAGCCAATGGGCATCTCTACCAAAGTAAACCTAGCAAACAATGCTACTTTTGAAATATCAGTAACCAATACTTCTAACTTCGCTTTGTATTTTGATGTTGCCATAGTTGACGCTGACAAAAATTTCATCAACTGTGATGCTGACGGCAACAACTTTCGTGCTTTAAGCATTGCTGCTCAAGAAACAAAAATACTTAGCGGTAATTTCACTGGCGGTCAGCACAAAACATGGGTAAACAACAGTCCTGTATTCACCAGTGGCTTCGACCTGTCAAAAGTAATTGAAATCGATTTCACTATTGTCAATGCCGACCAACCCGAAAACAATAGCTGGGGCCCGCTGGCCATTACCGATGCTACGCTTGCCTTCAACTACATCAAATTAGGCGCTGTAGGTGGCTTGGGAACCAACGAACTTCAAAACACAAAGCTGGTGAGCGTATTTCCGAATCCTGCGAACAACGGCATCGTGAATTTCACGCAAGCACTCAGCAACATCAAATTGTACAATAACATGGGACAATTATTATTGACCGGTAATAATGCGATACAATTGAATATCAGCACTCTTTCTGCAGGTATTTACGTACTTACTGCCGACCAAGGTGTCAGCAAAGTGATTATTGATTAAAAACTAACCATGTAGTAGTAGTTAGTGTAGTGTCGAAAACCTCCGTATCCCCCACGGAGGTTTTTCTTTTTGCATAATAGCGATATTCCATTTATATTAGAGTTTCTAACTATAAAACCATTGTATGATGAAGCAATCAAGTATAATGGGGATGTTTACTTTTTTCTTTTTATCAATTGCATTTTCAATCAACGCACAGTTTAAGGTAGTGGGATACCTATACAACTGGAGCAGCTTTACCAGCAACGCCAACAATGTGGACTATACCAAAGTCACGCACGTAGCGATTGCATTCATCAATCCCGATGCCAACGGAAACTTAGGACCAATCACTTCATTGAGCACAGTAGTTGGTATTGTGCACGACAACAATGCAAAAGTACTGGCATCACTTGGTGGCGCTAACGCAACGAGCGATTGGCCAACCTTAGTTGATCCTGACCACCGAACTGCCTTAATCGCCAAAATCGTCTCTTTTATCAATACCTACAACCTCGATGGCATCGATGTTGACTTAGAAGCAAGCAACATCGACTACAACTACAACGATTTCATATTGGCACTGAAAGCCGCAATGCCACAAGGCAAAACATTAAGCGTAGCGATCGCCAGATCATACGGCGATGCACTCAGCGACGAATGTGTTGCCTCATTTGACTTCATCAACGTAATGTCATACGACCAATGCGGCACCTGGAGTAGTCCTTGCCAACATTCTTCCTATGCCTATGCCAACTCTGATATTTTATACTGGACCATTACTCGAAAAGTAGCTAAAGAAAAAGTAATCCTTGGCCTACCAAGTTATGGTTACCGGTGGGAATCCAGCAACAGCAATCCAAGTTACCAACAAATCGTTACTGCGTTTCCGCGCGCTGCCAACCAAGATTCTATACGCACCCCCACCAACGGCATCATCTACCATAACGGAATTCCCACCATTAAACAAAAAACCGCACTTGCTATGGAAAAAGCGGGTGGCGTGATGTGGTGGGCACTGCCCTTTGACTTCGCCAGCAGCGACAGCCGCTCACTGCTGAAGGCAATGGACGAAATAATTCACCCCAACAACTTAACAAACCCCATCAATACGGGAAATCTACTGGTTTTCCCCAATCCATTTTCAAATAAATTAGCACTGCAATTCAGCACAGTTTATAGCGGAAACCTTAATATTACCTTGAGTGACCTCAGTGGCAAAACAATAGTGACACTCTTCAATGGAGATCAGACAGCGGGCAATTTCAATCAAAGTTTTACGCTCGACTTTTTGAGCACTGGCATGTATCTTTGCAAAATCACAAGCAGCGACCAAACCAGCACCATCAAAGTATTAAAAGACTAGAAAACGCAAAGGAAAAAGAGCAATAAAAAACATTGCTCTTTTCTTCTTACTAATTATTAATGCTTAGAATATTTCCATCATACGATGTTTGATAGTGCTGCAATGCTCTTGTTGCCGGACTTTTCAATACTGAACCGTCGGTCAATTGAAACTCAGAACCGCAGCACGGATCAATAGCCGATAAAGTCACGCCCACTGCATTGACCTTTGAACAGCTGTCGTTAGGATTGTAAGGGCAATGCCTGTCGTAGGCCATGAAAAGGTTTAGATCTGCCCGATATACAATCAAGCCCTTCGACCCGCCTGTAATGTAAACCCAACCACCAATGTTTCTGATATTGACATAATCAGGATTTTGCAAATTGATTTGAATGTTGACTGGAACATAAGGAATGTAGGTACTGTCTTTTGTGCACGAAGGCAAAAACAACAAAAAAATTATACTTACAGTGGAAAAAACAAACTTCATAGCGACAAATGAAAAGCAAAAATAAGACATCTGCACATACAACTTACTTTCTTTCTATTTATTATTACATCACAATTAATTGAGCATGATTTTTAAATCCACAAAAAAAGCCATAAGCCTCCTCTCCTTGATTATTTTAATGGGACTGAGCTTTAGCGCGCAAGCCCAAGGCAAAAGCGAAAAAAAACAAGAGGAACGCAAAAAGGGACGCAAGGCCAGCGCAGAAGAAGCCGAAAAAGAACTCAAAGAAAGGCATCTGAAAATACAACAAAAAGAAGTGCAAAAACGAATGAAAAAATCACTCAAAGAAGCTGAACGTCGAAAAAAAAACAAGAAGCCACCCTTTTATGAAGCTTGGTTTAAAACAAAACGAAAAACAGGAAAAAGCAAAAAAGGAAAATAACAACCATGAACAACATTCAAGAAAAACAAAGCTTTAGCAACAAATGGATATGGACCATACTGCTATTGGTATTGTGCATCAATACTTTTGTCGTCGTGCGACATTTCAACACAGTAGGCTCAATAGGTTTACTCGACCTTCTGCCATTTTTAATCACAGTGGTACTTACTCTTCTATTTTTAAATTTTCGACTTGAATTCAGCATCAACAATGAGGGTGTAAGTTATCGCTTCTTCCCTATTCACAACAAAATGAGGGAAATTAAAAGAAGCGAAATAGTCAAAATCACCGCCATTGAATACAGTCCCTTGCTCGAATATGGCGGCTGGGGAATTCGCCGTGGAAAAACAGGATGGGCCTACACCATCAGCGGAAACAAAGGCATCTTTATTCAATTGGCAAACGGAAAAAGCGTGCTACTTGGCACCAAACAGTCTATTGAGCAGCTCAATGAAAAACTAAATTTATTGGCGCAAAGCGAAGCTTGAATCCACTTTGAAAAAAAAGCTACTTTCCGCGCCCCGCGGTTAATAAAGGCAAATATCATATATTTGTTACTTTTCAAATTTTACAACATGAAAATCGCATTGTTAGGATATGGCAAAATGGGCCAGGAAATAGAGAAAATCGCTGTAGAGCGTGGACACGAAATTGTACTTAAAATCAACATCGACAACGCCCACGACCTTACCAATGAAAAACTAAGCAAGGCCGATGTCGCCATCGAATTCAGCACACCTGAAACAGCCTACAGCAATATTCAAAAGTGTTTTGAAGTCAACGTACCCATTGTTGTGGGCACTACCGGTTGGCTCGACAAAATGGAAGAGGTCAAAAATGCTGCCCAAAATCAGGGCAAAGGATTTTTTTATGCCTCCAATTACAGTATTGGCGTAAATGTATTTTTTGAAGT
>CANFBW010000095.1 GCA_947444925.1 Flavobacteriales bacterium
ATTCTATAAAAAGCACTTCCGCCAAAAAAAATCATTTTCTTTGTTGCTGAAAACCAAGTATCTTCATCGGCATGCACCAAAGCAAAGATCCTCTTCACGGCAAAACTCTTTTAATGATTATGGAGCATTTGCACGCGCATTACAGTTGGGAAGAATTGAGTGACGCCATCAACATCAATTGTTTCAAAAGCGACCCCAGTATTAAATCAAGTCTGACCTTTTTGCGCAAAACCCCGTGGGCGCGCAAAAAAGTAGAGGACTTCTATATTGACTCGCTGAAATAAAACTACTGCATACAGCCATTTTGCGACCAGCACACGATTTTTTTAATAGTGGCATCATCTAGCTTAGCAGCGCCTTGCGGCATAGATTGGTAACCCGACAAATGTTGCACCGAACCCACAATTCTGTCTTTTGCACTTTTGCACGACGCGTAATTGGACAGGTCGTAACCGCCCGCTGCCGTTCCCGCGTTATGACAACCCTGTGTTGCGCAATTGCCAGTCATAATGGTTTTAATATCGGCAGTATAAGTAGGCGTAAGGCCTGTACAATCAACTGTTGCAGTACTGCTGGTTTTTTGGCACGCGGCAAAACCCAAAGCACACAACAAAACCACTCCCAAATATATTTTCGCAGTATTTTTCATATTTTCAATTTAGTAGTTTAGACGCATGTGGCAGCAAAAAGTTGCCTTAGTATTAAGAGTCAATAATACCAAACAAATTTCACACCTCTTATGCGTGAAATCATGAATCAAACATTCGCGCGCAACAATCCTTTAAAAAAAGAAAAATTAGAAAGAGAGGTTTTCGCGATTTAGAAAATAGTGCCAATACTTTGTCTTGCATAAAGAAAAAATCTATTTAAGCACCCTCCTTTAATTTATGTTGGTATTTTTACGGCAATGGAAGGAATAGAACGTTTACAGCATCTTGTTAAATTGTTGAAGATTGAACGCGATGAAGACTTTGCGCAATACCAGCAACATTTTTCACGCAACAACATCAACCACCGCAAAGAAAGCGGCGTAACGTGGTATCCCATTGTGATTAGCAATGTTGAAATTGGCCTCGGCGAATACCTCGCCATTGATATTGAGCGCACCAGCAATTTCAACGAAGCCCATCAATTTTCTGGCGGAAAACAAGCAGCGCTTTTTTCCAACAAGCACAGCGATGTTGAAAATATTGTAGGCACTGTAAAAGTACTAGGGCCTAATAAAATAAGGCTTTCCACCAATCTCGATGAATTACCCGACTGGTGCGAAGAAGGCAAATTGGGCATCAATATTTTATTTGATGAAACGAGCTACCGCGAAATGAACATCGCGATGGACAAAGTGCTCAAAGCCGATAAAAACCGCCTGGCGCAACTGCGCGACGTACTGCTCGGCATAAAAAAACCAAGCTTTGAAAAACTGACGCCAATTGCACTGCCGCGCCTCAACAGCTCGCAAAACGAGGCGGTCAACAAAATACTTTCGGCCAAAGACATCGCCATCATCCACGGTCCACCCGGCACCGGAAAAACAACCACGCTGGTGCAGGCCATTCGCGAAACACTGAAAAATGAAAGTCAGGTTTTGGTATGCAGCTCCAGCAATACTGCGGTAGATTTGCTCACCGAAAAATTGCACCGCGAGGGCATCAGCGTATTGCGGTTAGGCAATCCGGCGCGCATCTCCGAAGAAGTGCTCATCAACACTTTAGATGCAAAAATCGCCGCGCACGAATCTTACAAAGAATTGAAAAGCTTCCGCAAAACAGCCGAAGAATATTTCCGCATGGCTGGAAAATACAAACGCGTTTTCAACCGCGACGAGCGCGAACAGCGACAGTTGTACTACCAGCAAGCCAAGCAAATCATGCGCGAGGCAAACAATTTAGAAGATTACATCATTCAATCGCAATTCGACAAAGCGCAGGTCATCGCCTGCACACCCGTTGGCTCATCGGGCAGAATGATGCGCAACCGCCACTTCAGCACCTTGTTCATTGATGAAGCGGCACAGGCCTTAGAGCCCATGTGCTGGATACCCATTACGCGCAGCGACCGCGTTATTTTTGCCGGCGACCACTGCCAATTGCCGCCCACTGTAAAATCAAAAATCGCCGAAGCACAAGGTCTCAAAGAAACTTTGTTTGAACATTGCATGCACATTGAGCACGTATCTGTGATGCTCAACACACAATACCGCATGCACGAACACATCATGAATTTCTCCAACCAGAAATTTTACAATGCCGGATTGATCGCCCACGAGTCGGTTAAAAACAACGCACTGAGCTACAACGACGATGAATTTTTGCTCAGCACACCCGTAGATTTTATCGACACAGCAGGCTGCGGATTCAACGAAGAACTGAATCTTGAAAGTTTAAGTATTTCAAATCCCGAAGAAGCACAACTCCTGCTCAAGCACCTGAAACTGCTGTTGCAGCAATACTTTCAGAACAACGTGCCCGACAAAAAACTAACAGTAGGCATCATTTCACCCTACAAAGAACAAGTACAGTACCTCACGCAAAGAGTGGCTGAAGACGAAGAATTAAAAGCTTTTCCGGCACACATCGCCATTAAAACCATCGACGGTTTTCAGGGTCAGGAACGCGACATCATCTACATCTCCCTCGTGCGCAGCAACGACAATCGCGAAATAGGTTTCCTCAGCGATATCCGCCGCATGAACGTTGCGCTTACCCGCGCCAAGAAAAAACTAGTAGTCATAGGCGACAGCGCAACACTTGCCAATCACGCATTTTACAAAGATTTTTTAGATTACGCTGACAGCATCAACGCGTACAAAACAGCCTGGGAATTCAATTATTGATCTTTTAAAATCACCTCCTTTTGAAGACGGGTAGTTGAAAAACTGACGGCGCAAAAAACTGACGCGCAGCAATTGCAGAAGCGCCTAAATTCAAAAACCACTTCGACAACTCATGCGCAATATTCAACAGCGCTGCGCTCATGGCGTGCTTGCTGCGCGACGACTTCTCAAAGGGGGTATGCGTCAATTTTCCATGCGCTTGCCCTATCCCTCGCAATGAATTTGTACATGAGTAAAGGTAGCTGTGCCAACATACAAATGTACTGCAACAATATTTTTCGCTTCCAAAGAATTGATTCTCCAAAGAGATAAGTATTTTCACTGAAGAATTCTTAAAAAAAGAATCTGGAGTACAGCATGAAAAAATTTGAATCCACCATTGCACTCTGCATCATCTGTCTTTTGGGAGTAATCTTTCAGCATGCTTATGTCAACGAATTTCCTTCACACACGCATGCTTGGGCCCAAGGCGACAGATATGCTTTGTCTTTGGGCTTTGTAGAAAACAACCTCGATTTTTTTCATCCGCAAACCTACGTGCTCAACCACCAGTTTCCAGGCAATTTTGAAGTTCCCTCTGCCGAAAGAATTACCGCCGTGAACTTCCCCATTCACGATTACATTCCGGCCATCTTCATGAAACTCCTTCACAGCTCAGCACCCTGGATTTTCCGCATCTATATTTTACTCTACAGTTTTGCAGCTTTGTTTTTTCTTTTTCAACTGACGCAATTGCTGACCAAAGACTTTTTAAAATCCTTGCTTGTACTATTTTTCGCAGCTTGTTCTCCCGTTTTTGTGTACTACCAATCCGGCTTTTTGCCAACCATTCCTTCTTTAGCCAATGCCATCATCGGACTCTATTTTTATGTGAAATACCTACAAGAAAGTCAGTCCAAAAATTTGAATTTCGCCCTTGCCTTTCTCACGCTGGGCGCCCTCGCCAGAACAACCTTTCTGCTGCCACTCATTGCTGTTTTTGGCTTAGAAGTGCTGCGCACAATGAAAAAAGAAATTGCTTTCAAATCCATCGTGCAACCTTTTCTTATTGCAGCCATTTTACTCTTCGCTTCTGCTGCATATGAAAGCACTCTGCAATCTACTTATGGATCACTGTTTCTCAACCGACTTTTGCCAGCCCAAAATCTACAAGAAGCAAAAGAAATAATACAATATGTTTACGAAACGTGGAGCCTACACTATTTTTCAAAAGAACAATATTTCCTCTTTGTTCTTGTATTGCTCGCCGCACTATTTTTGTTCTTCAAAAAGAAAACAAATGCAAACAAAATTCAGCGCCAAATCGCCATACTTGCAGGCGCGCATTTTTTGGGGTGTGTACTCTTCGCCATAGCAATGCTGCAGCAATTTCCCGCTCACGACTACTATTTTTTAGACAGCTTTTTTCTGCCCATCCTATTGGTATTCATACTAGCGCTAAGTACCTTGCCGAATTTCAATCATTCGCCACGTATCTTCAGCTTGGCTTTGCTTCTTTTGAGCGTACCGCTCGTCGCATCAGCTTTACACACACAAACGCTGAAAAGAGAAAGTGGATCTTGGGACAGAGTTGCCGCGACAACTTTGAACTTTCAAGGATCGGCCGAATTTCTCGATGCACTGAAAATAAAGCGCGACGCCACTATTCTCGTACTCGATGCATACGCCCCCAACATTCCCTTTCTGCTCCTGCGCCGAAAAGGCTTTGCCGTACTCTCCACCTCCAAAGACAATTTGCAGAAAGCATTGCAATGGAACTTCGACTACATTGTTGTTCAAAATGAATTTTTCGTGTCCGATATTTTTTCGAACTATCCCGAAATTCTTACCAGAATTAAAAAAATCGCCGACAATGGCAAAATATCTGTTTGTGCACTGACGCCTTCTAAACAGGACCTCTCCGACTTTATAGGACTAAAAAATAAAGTGCCTTTTTTACATGAAAAAATCAACTTTGATACAGTGCCAAATATGCATTGGCAAAACACCGAAAGTACAACCGCGCAGGCTTACTCAGGCAAGCACTCAGGCTTAGTGACTCCAACAATGGATTACGGCATCAGCTACAAATCCAGTGAAATTAAACTGCTGGCAAAACGCGGCAGCACGCTGCACGTGAAAGCTCATTTTTTCAGCAACAAGCCCACTACAGCCGAAATCGCCGTGTACATTCACAGCAAGGGAGAAAATATTTTCTACAAAACATTTGCGCTCGCCGACCTTTTAAAAACAACAAAACAATGGCAAAAAGCAGAACTACTGATATATCTTCCTCAAACAAGTGATGCTCCGTGCGAATTCGGCATCAATATCAACAACAACCAACACGACAGCTTGTACTACGATGACTTTGAATTGAATTTGTATTAGCAACAAACCCTTTATATACTCCATTTTTTCGAACAACAAAACTGAAGCAGTTTTTCACAAGATTCTCATTGCACTGCACTTTACGAATAGATGACTACTCGTAAAATGTACATCAATCAAAATTAAGATTGCACACAATGAAAATAGGATTACTTAAATGGAAGGTGCTGATTGTTTTTGACAATTATAAGATGATTTCAACCAGTTCACCATTAACCATCGTTTTATATTCCTTAAGGTTGGCCGTGGCAGGCGCTACATTTACGGTACCATCGATCCTGAAAGACGATCCGTGCAAATTACAAAAGAACCCCGTGGAAGTCGCCACGAGTGCATTGTCTTGATGCGTGCACTTCAACTCAAAAGAGCGAAAAGTATTGTCGCCACTTTTAACGAGCGCAATATCGTAGTCCAACACAGCATTTCGAACGATGACTAATTTTGAATTTTCAACAAAACTTCCGAGTGGCACCTTCAGCACACCTTTGACTAGCTCTGGTTTAACATAAATCAATGAAGCACATCCTTCTAACGCCGAAGCGAGAACGCTTATTCCAACAATACTTGCGCACAATCCGCACGTTTTTTTTATAAAGGCCCTTCTTTCTGTGTCCATTTGCGGGGCAAAATACTAATAACTATAAGCCAATCCAAGATTTATTGAATGTTGCACCGCCGATTCTCCATTCAATCTGTACGAGTGATCCAGTTTAATGCAAACGCCCGGGTGCGGCAAATAGGTAAACCCTGATGTGATGAATTGAAGGTTGTTCGCCTTGATTTCAACAGCATTATTCGGCAATGTAGCACTCATGTTTAAGTTTTCATAACGCGAAAAAAGAATGAATGCTTTATCTCTTCTGTGGTTGAAATTGTAGCCAATTTCGCCATAGTATCCCACTATGTTTTGGGCAATATTATCGCCATAGAATGCATTTAACATTTCGGCATCATTGATATTGATCAGCGTGCCTAAAGCTTTCATTTGAAATCCTTTGTGTTTGTATTGTACATTGCACTCCAATAAGGCTACGGGTGCACCAAGCACATTTTTGGCAATGCCCAGAGAATCAGAGTGGAATTTCGACATCGTATTTGAACCCGAAAAATATCCAGAAACTTGAACTCTAAAATTGTTTTTGTAGTAAAGCAAAGCAGCAGTAATAGCCAAGCAATTGGCATTGGCATTGGCGCCTTTGAATCTGCCTCCACGAATTCCTTTATCGCTACTAAAATTTGCGCTATTCAAGCCATTAATCAATGCAACAGAGTAGTTGAGTCCTGGTACTTTTGTGCTCGTACCATAATAGGAGATGCCGATTTCTCTCCACGTTGCCGGTATAATATATCGTTCTACGTTTGGTCTAAAATTTCCATTGAAAGTGGTTGGCAAATGATTTTCATTGATGATCCCTATTCTGGGAATGATCAATCCCGCCACGATGTAGTTGCTTCTATCAACATCGAACTTGATAAATGCTTGTTCGAGTGCAAATTCGCCACCAGGTGCACCTCCCTCAATTTTAACATCTTCCAATTCCAATTCAGAAAAAAAGGCGATTTTAGAATTAAATTTATGTCCCACAAAAAGCACCAAGCGATCCACATTTGTTGATGCTTCGTTGGTGGTTAAATTGTTGCAATATTGTATACCACCATAACCAGAAAGTACAGTAGCGTTTTTAGAAACAATCAAGCCCGCGCTTAATGAATCTTCTTTGGTAACAATTTGAGCAAAAGCAAGTGTATTAACTATTGCTATTAAAAGGGTGAGGAGTAGTGGCTTTTTCATATTGAACTTTGAAAATAATTATTTGTGTTGTGAAGCGCTGCAAAACTAAAATAGAGGTG
>CANFBW010000096.1 GCA_947444925.1 Flavobacteriales bacterium
CAGGGATCGATGAAATCATTTTGTGATTTTTTTGGCTTCTGTCCTTTTTTTTATGCCTTTTTTTGGTCAAAAAACCGAACCATTTGAACAAAATCCTGCGGTTTTTTTTTGAATTAGATGCTATCTTATCCGTCCAAACCAAAAACAAATACAGATGATGAAAAAACAACATCAAAAATGGAAGTTTAAACTACTGATCGTCGTTTTGTTTCTAGGCAATTTAATGCAAGCGCAAACACCTGTGGAGCAATACGGTCAGCTAAAAGTAGTAGGGAATAAAATTTTAGGTGCCAATAATGCTGCGGCACAATTTCGTGGAATGTCGCTTTTTTGGAGTCAGTGGCAAGGAAGATTTTACAATGCCAATGTTGTAAAATGGTTGACAGACGATTGGTGTTCAGGGATCATTCGTGCTGCAATGGCGGTAGACAATGATGGTTATGCCACCAATCCTACTGCTGAAAAAAACAAAGTTTTTGCTGTCATTGATGCTGCTATCGCCAACGGTATTTATGTGATCGTTGATTTTCATGTGCACGATGCCGTGCTTTATAAAAATCAGGCAAAAACTTTTTTTGCTGAAGTAGCTACAAGGTATGGCAATCAGCCCAACATCATTTACGAAATATGGAATGAGCCATTAGATGTATCGTGGTCCAATGTAATTAAGCCTTACCACAATGAATTGGTGCAAACGATCAGAGCAATTGATTCAGACAATATCATTGTATGCGGTACAAGATCCTGGTCGCAAAGAGTAGATGAAGCGGGCGATGATCCTGTTACAGGAACCAACATTGCCTATACCTTACATTATTATGCAGCAAGTCATGGACAGGAATTAAGAAATTATTGCACTCAGGCACTCAATAAAAATGTGGCCATCATGGTTACGGAGTATGGTGTTTGTGAAGCCAGTGGGGATGGGGCAATCAACGTTGGTGAAAGTAATGCATGGTGGACTTATTTGGACAATAATAAAATCAGCTATTGTGCTTGGGCTATTTCTGATAAGGCAGAAAGCGCATCTGCCTTGCCCGGAGGAGCAAGCTCTAATGGAGGGTGGCCTGCAAATACTTTAACTGCCTCAGGAAAATTGGAGAGAGATTATTACAAAAAAAAATGTGGAAGTGTAGTGGTAGTAGATTCGCCTGCTTCCAATTATAAAATTTATAAAACGCGCAGTCCGATTTTAATTGACGGGACAGTAGATTTACATTGGAGCAATGCAGTGGTGTTGCCACAATCGGTTGCCAATGTGCTACAAACAGAGATTGTGAATACTGCTGATTTGTCGGGTACTTTTAAAGCGTTGTGGGACAACAATTATTTGTATGTATTGGGTGATGTAAAAGATGAAGTGCTTAATCAGGATAGTCCGAATTCCTGGGATGATGATGGTGTGGAATTGTATTTTGACATCAACAACGACAAATCAGGTGCTTACGGTGCAAACGATGCCGAGTATAATTTTGAATACAACAATGCGGGAGTTGTAAGTGCCAATCCGGGTACTAGAGCTCTTACCAATATTAATTATGTCATGGTGCCAAAAACTGGTGGATATACTTTTGAAGTACGAATCCCTTGGACCACTTTACAAGGAACACCTGTAGTAGGGCAATTGCTTGGTTTCGATTTTCATGTGAACGATGACGATGACGGCGACACAAGAGATTCAAAATTAGCTTGGAATGCAACTAGTGATGATGCGTGGCAATTCACTACTTCTTTTGGAACTGCTGTGTTGGAAGATACGCCATCACTTGGAACAAGATTTGAATTAACGGCGCTTGAAAATGTGAGTGTTTATCCAAATCCAAGCAGTGAAATTATTTCAATAAGCGGTCTAACAGAAAATTTTGATTATGAAATGTTTGATGTCATGGGAAGAAAGGTGCTTTCTGGAAATCTTGCAAAAGATATTAATTTGAATTCTCTTGCAACTGGAGTGTATACTATATTAATTAGTTTCAATGGAAAATTTAAAAGTATAAAAGTGGTGAAGGGAAATGAAGTGAATTAGTTTGGATGGAAATAAATGGTGGTTGCTCTTTCAGAATCAGAAAAATGTAGTAGATTTAATTCCTACATCTTCTAGCAACTTACCGGGATTTTTCCATTTTTTCAACCTTTTATTTCTAAGGCATTTAGCAATTTCATTTGTAATGATAGGACCCATTACTTGTGCATTTTGTTGATCAATACTTGGCTTGGAGTGAAGGGATGAAGAAAAGAAATGATCTATTTTTTTCAAAACCTATTTCTTAAACTAAATCATAAACGATGAAAAAAACAATTACAGTATTATTTGTAATGGTGTTGACTGTGTTAGTCAACGCGCAAACACCACTTTCTTTAAACGGACGATTAAAGCTGGTGGGAAGACAATTGAGCAATCAATGCGGGAGTCCCGTGCAATTGCGAGGCATGAGTTCACACGCAGTGCAACCTCATAAAAATTGTATCACCGCTTCGTCTTTGCAAGCGCTGGCCAAAGATTGGAAATCTGATGTAATAAGATTGGCGGTTTATACCGAAGATATCAATGGAACTTTAGGTTATATCAATGGCGATAAAACTTTATGGAACGATTGGATTGATCAAATGGTGCAAGCTGCAAAAGTAAATGGCATGTACGTGATTATCGACTGGCATATATTGGCCGATGGAAATCCTAATAAGTATGTTGCACAAGCCAAAACTTTTTTTGGTGCCATGTCTCTTAAATACAAAAATGAATCTCATGTGTTGTATGAAATTTGTAATGAACCAAATTCAGGAACCGATTGGAATGCCATTAAAACTTATGCTGATCAGGTGATTCCGGTTATTCGTGCCAACGACAAAGAAGGAATCATTTTGGTGGGCACTCCAGAGTGGAGCAGCAAACCCAGAGATGTAATAGCCAATCCTCTTTCAACTGTAAATGCTTATAACGTGATGTATACTTTTCACTTTTACAGTGGTTCACACTACGACTATAACTATTTAAGAGATGCTTTAGGAAAAGTTCCGGTGTTTGTGAGTGAGTGGGGAACCACTTCTGCGTCGGGAGATGGTGGCTATGATCCTAATGGAGCAAGCAACTGGATAAAAGTTATGGATGGCGATAATAGTGGTGGGGTAAAAGTGAGTTCTTGTAACTGGGCTTTCGTTGATAAAAACGAAACGTCATCGGCATTAAATGAAGGTGCATGTGATTTGCAAAATTGGGCAAATAGAACCACCAGCGGTACTTATGTTTACAATTATATTTCATCTGCCGATAATTTTGTGGCTTGTAATGGTGCTGCTGATGATGATGGCGATGGTGTAACCAACAGCAACGATGCTTGTGCCAACACTTCAAATGGCACTTATGTTGACGGCAGAGGTTGTCCGGCTTTACAAGGTGATGCTGATTTTGACGGCGTGGTAGATGCAAACGACGTGTGCGCTAACACACCAGCAGGTTCAACTGTAAATCGTTATGGTTGTACATTAACCGATCCATTTTCAAGTAACGCATGCGTAGGCTTTAACAATGTGCAAGGTTATGCTCGTAACAATTTTAATAACGGGTCTTTGGCTAACATTGATTTTTGGGATGCGCCCGCCGACAAAAACCCCGTTTATTCTGCTACTGTCGTTACTGGTGAATTGGTCGTAAAATGTACTGCTGCCGATGTGAACTACGCTACTATGGGCTTTTCCTTCGGACATGATAAAGACAATAACTTAATTCCGTTGGACATCAGAGGAAATTCTCAGCTGCGAATGAAAGTCAATTTTCAAAAAGACGGTGTGGTAGCCTATGGTTCAACTACCGTCTTGTTGGATATTGCATTAGAAGATGTAAATGGAAAATCAATCAATGCTGTGAATGGGGTGAATGCAAGAAAAACAATTACGGTTGCAAATAACGGTACCACTTGGACTGATATATTGGTGGATTTTAAAGGCGGATCTTTGGAGTCTTATACACCGGCAGAATGCTTGGCAGGAACAGGAAGTAGCACTATACCATGCTACATTAAAAACTTTGATTTTTCAAAAGTCAATAAAGTTAAATTGGTGGTCAATCCAAGCGCTGGAGCAAACTGGTCGCGACCGGCGTTTACAGGAACGTGGAAAATTGACGACTTCAGTTTGGGCTACGATGCAACAACTGTTCAAGCTTGTACTACTATCAGAGATGACGACAAAGATGGTGTTGCTCAAGAGAAAGATAATTGTCCCGGTACAACTCCAGGTGCCACAGTTGACGTTGATGGTTGTGCCAATACACAGTTGGATACAGATAAAGATGGTGTAACAAATGCCGATGATATTTGTCCGGGTACAGCACTTAACGCTGTAGTGAATGGTAAAGGTTGTTCAAGCACTCAGGCCGATGATGACAATGATGGCGTTAAAAACAACGTTGATCTTTGTTCTAATTCATTGCCTGGTGAAGTAGTAGATGTTACTGGATGTGCAAACACAACAGGTATGGAAGAAAATTTACGAGGGCAATTGGCAGTATTTCCAAATCCTACTTCTAGCCAGTTGACGGTTCAGCAAAAATCATTTATGTTTGACAATGCCCAGTTGGTAGATGTTTGCGGAAAAACAGTGCAATCAATAAAATTGAATCTATTGTCGGAAACTGTCTCTTTGCAAGATCTTTCAAAAGGAATTTATATCTTAAAACTGTCGGGAAACAGCCGAACAGAAACATTGAGAATTATTGTACAGTAAAATAACATGTTCCATTTTGGAGCTGGTAAAACTTAAAAAATTGATTGCATGGAAAAGGTGGTAAAGTTGAGGTCATTAGTATTGATGGGCGCGGTGGCGCTTTCGACTGTAAATGTGGCGTGTGCTCAAAAAAAGTTGGGCAGTGAAAATATCCGCTTAAATCAGGTAGGATATTATCCCAACGAGAAAAAAATCGCGGTGGGTGTAAATACTTCTGAAACTAAATTTTCTATCATTTCTGCAAAAAATAAAAAGGATACTTTGTTCACTGCCAATTTAAAAAAGGCTGGTGTATGGAAGTATTCCAAAGAAGATGTTTCGCAAGCCGATTTTTCAAGTTTTACCACTCCGGGAACTTATATGCTTTGTGTAAAAGGATTAGACAATTCCTACCCTTTTGAAATTGCCAACCACGTGTATGAAAAAATAGCCAAGGCAAGTATTAAAGGATATTATTTTCAAAGAGCGTCTATGGAGTTAACAGAAGAATTCGCCGGAAGATATGCCCGAGCGGCGGGACATCCCGACAATGAAGTGCTGATTCACAATTCGGCTGCCTCTGCAAAGCGACCAACAGGCACCAAAATTTCATCTCCTGGTGGTTGGTATGATGCAGGTGATTACAATAAGTACATTGTCAATTCGGGCATTAGCATTTCTACATTGCTTTCTTCTTACGAAGATTTCCCGGCCTACTATAAAACATTGAACATAAATATTCCTGAAAGTGGCAATGCTTTGCCGGATATTTTAGATGAGGTAACTTACAATTTGCGATGGATGTTGACCATGCAAGATTCTGAAGACGGTGGTGTGTATCACAAATTAACCAACTCGCATTTTGATGGAGTGGTGCTGCCACAAGATGCAAAAACAGAACGCTACGTCATCATTAAAACGACGTCTGCTACCTTAGATTTTGCTGCTTCCATGGCGCATGCCAATAGAATTTACAAAGGCTTTGAAAAGCAATTGCCTGGCTTGGCCGACTCTTGTTTGAAGGCGAGTTTAAAAGCTTACGATTGGGCGAAAGCTAATCCAGCAGTGTTGTACACCAACAAAACACAAGATGAATTGCACGATCCTGAAATAAAAACCGGTGCTTATGAAGACGACAACGTGAGTGATGAATTTTTTTGGGCTGCATCTGAATTGTTTGTCACTACTTTAAATCCTGCTTACCTTCAAGACATGAATATTACTGTGAATGGAAAAAAATATATTTCTATTCCCAATTGGCAAAGTGTAGGGATGCTGGGCGTGTATTCATTGGTGAAAAATGCCGATAAATTTACTTTCAGTAAGGACCTTAGCGTTGACATTGATACTTTAAAAGCGCAATATTTACGTGTTGCCAAAAGCTACCAGTTAAAAAGTGCCACCTCTGCGTATGGCACTGTTATGGGATTGGATGGGGAAGATTTTGTGTGGGGAAGCAATGCCATTGCGGGCAACCAATGTGTGTTTATGATGAAGGCTTATTTAATGAGTAATGATCCATCTTTATATGAAGCGGCAATCACCAACTTTGATTATTTATTGGGAAGAAATGCAACGGGCTTTTGTTACGTTACTGGCTTTGGATCCAAACCAACCATGCACCCGCATCATCGTCCGTCGCAATCCGATGATAATGTAAAACCAGTTCCCGGCTTATTGTCGGGCGGACCGAATTACGCCCAGCAAGATGCTAAAAATTGCGGTACCGCAGTTTATACGTCCAAGCTGCCAGCTATGTCCTATATGGATGAAGAATGCAGTTACGCTTCCAATGAAATAGCTATCAACTGGAATGCGCCCTTGGTTTATATCGCAAATGCTGCAGAGGCACTTGAAAAAAAGTAGCAAGTGCTTACAGGAATGAAACCACTTTTTTATCTATTTGTTGTTGTACAATTATTAACTCCATTAAAAGGAAATTCAATGAATTCATCAAAAAGCATAGTGTTTATTCACGGCTTATTTATGAATCCCAACAGTTGGGATGAATGGATTAAATATTACGAAGAAAAAGGATACACTTGTTATGCTCCAGCTTATGCTTGTCATAGTGGTGATCCTGCATCTTTGCGCAACAAAGTCAATGTTGCCTTGGGTGGATTAACCTTTGACCAGGTGATAGATAGTTTGGTTTTGTTTATTGATCAACTACCTGAAAAGCCAATATTGATTGGTCATTCCATGGGCGGATTGGCAGTTCAAAAGTTAATTAATTTAGGAAAAGGAGTGGCCGGAATTTGTATTGA
>CANFBW010000097.1 GCA_947444925.1 Flavobacteriales bacterium
ACAGAATGCAAGTCTTCGCTGGCATTTTCATTGGTTATGCCGGCTACTATTTAGTGCGAAAAAACTTCACATTAGCTATGCCCGATTTGATTGATCAGGGCTATACTAAAGCGCAACTTGGCTTTGCGCTTTCGGGTGTTTCCATTGCTTACGGAATTAGCAAGCTGTTGATGGGAATGCTTTCCGATAAAAGTAATGCACGCATATTTCTGCCCTTGGGATTAATTCTTTCTGGATTGACAATGATTTTCATGGGACTCACACATTGGGCTACTTTGTCAGTTTATTCTATGTTTTTCATTTTGGCCATCAATGGCTGGTTTCAGGGAATGGGCTGGCCACCGAGCGGAAGAGTGATGGTTTACTGGTTTTCACAAAAAGAACGCGCAAGCAAAATGTCGCTTTGGAATATCGCTCACAATGTAGGTGGTGCCTTAGCCGGAAAAGTAGCTATACTCGGAACACTCATCTTTGGCGTATGGCAAAGCAAGTTATATTTTCCAGGATTTGTAGTAATCATCATCGCAATTATTGCGTACTTTTTAATTCGTGATACACCGCAGTCATGCGGACTACCAGAGATAGAATCCTACAAAGGCGGCGAAATAAAAAACATCAACCACCAAGAAAGCACACACAAATATTCCAGCAAAGAAATATTTACAAAGTACATCCTTAAAAATAAAATGCTTTGGTACATCTCCTTTGTAAATGTGTTCGTTTATTTGGTTAGGAACGGCGTGGTTGATTGGGCACCAACTTATTTAAAAGAAGCAAAAGATTACGATTTGAGCGATCAAGGTTGGGCAACCTTCGCCTACGAATTCGCCGGTATACCTGGCACTTTGCTGTGTGGTTATTTATCTGATAAATATTTCAAAGGCAATCGCTCTTTGGCTACTATAATTTACATGCTCTTGGTCACCATCGCTGTGCTGGTGTATTGGCTGAATCCAAAAGGAAATTTCATGATCGATCAGATTGCATTAATTGCCATCGGATTTTTTATATATGGTCCGGTCATGTTGATTGGTGTTTTCGCACTTGATTTAGTGCCACGCGAAGCAGCTGGAACTGCTGCTGGTTTCACCGGATTTTTTGGCTACGTGGGTGGAGCTGCATTCGCAAACATTGGTTTTGGTTATGTAGTAGATAAATGGCAATGGGATGGCGGATTCATCGTAATCATAGCTGCATGCATTATTGCCATATTAATTTCACTCATCACTTTTAGAGATGAAAAAAAACTTGCCCGCTTATGAAACACTTACCTTTTGTATTAATTTTTCTTTGGAGTTGTTCAAGCAACAACTACGATGTGCATCCTCTTTCCCAATCGCAAGAACAATTATTAACACAAATTCCTCAACATATTGTAATAGCTCACCGCGGAACAACTTTTTTTGCTCCCGAAGAAACAGAAGCAGCAATGATTTGGGCGCGAAATGTAGGCGCTCATTATTTGGAATTCGACCTACAAAGAACAAAAGATTTTTATTTGGTAGCGCTTCACGATGACAATCTACAACGCACCAGCAATGTTGAAGAAGTTTTCCCCCACAAAAAACATCTTCCTGTTTCACAATTTAAGTACGCTGAATTATTGCAACTCAATTTCGGAAATTGGTTCAACGAACTTTATCCAGAACGAAAAAACGAAAGCTATGAATGGCAAGATATTCTTACGCTGGAAGACATTTTACAAATTGCCGAAGGCAAATGTTTAGCAAGAGATGCAAACAAAAGAAAAATTGTGCACTTCAATAAAAATGGGAGAATTGAAACGATTTATAAAATAGATTCAAGCGATCAAAAACACCGACCGGGACTATACATTGAAACCAAAAAACCAGAACTATTTCCTGGCATTGAGAAAGATTTAAAAAATGAATTGACTCGTTTGGGATGGTTCAATCAACGCAAAATTATTGAAGTGTTTGATGGCAAAATTCAAATCGCAAATTCTTCGCAAAGAATAATTCTTCAAACATTTTCAAAGAAAAGTTTAACGTTGCTGCATCAAGAATTTGGCAACAATATTCCCCTTTGTTTTTTGCTTTGGCAAGGAAATGAATGCGACGATGATTTACCCGATAATCAAGCAGAAACTTTTTTAAAATGGGTGAATTTCGCCATCGATAATGGCGCAACAATTATTGGTCCGAGCATCGACGGAGCACCCAATAATTACCCCAATTTGCTCACTGAGGAAAATTTAAAAATCATTGAAAAAAGCAAGTTGCATGTGCATCCTTATTCCTTCGATACAAAAGAACAATTAAACAACTATTACAAATATTCGCAAGGAGTTTTTAGTAATAAGGCCAATGAAGCAATAGTATACAAGCACCAATAAATTCAACACATACATTTATTTGTAACATGTGCTTGATTCCATTTTATTTAAATCCCTCAAATGTAAGTCAGATATTACTAAGCGTGCTTGATGTGACAGCTTATCGAAAGTCAAACATTTTAAAATCGGAATGTTATATTTGAGAAAAGTAAACCAAGAAATCATCCAGCACGCGCAACTATTTTTATTGAAGAACAAACCTGCAAATTAATGAAGCCATTTATTTCACGCATACGAATTTATCCTATTAAATCACTTGACCCAGTTGAACTGCAAGTGTCTGAAGTAGGACTGCATTCACTTCGCTACGACAGAGAATTTGCCATGCTAACTCAAGATGGCGAGTTTATGAATGGCAAAAAATCGGGTAGGGTAAATGAACTTAAAGCAGATTACGATATCGCAAAATATAGGGTAAGTTTTTCAGATCGATTGGGCGGACCTTCTCAGTCGTTTCATCTACTGAACGACAAATTGGAAGCTGAAAAATATTTAAGTTCTTTTTTTAAAGAGCCTATTTTTTTGGTTCAAAATAAAGAAGGAAAATTAATGGACATACCCACTGTAAGCAGTGTAACCATAGTGAGCGAAGCCTCTTTGCAATCGCTTCATAAAGAATTTCCCCATTTAACATTAGAAAATATTCGACTTCGATTTCGAGCTACAATTGAAATTGGTGGCGTTGAACCCTATTGGGAGGAAAACTTAATTGGACTGCCAGGCAATGGCGTGAAATTGACAATAGGTGAAGTTGAAATGATTGGTATAAGTCCGCGCGCACGATGCAATGTCCCACCTCGCGATCCACTCAGCGGCATACCCGACAAAACCTTTGCAAAACGAATGATTTTTAGTCGCGAAAATTCTCTTCCTGCCAATAGTCCTCTTCCCGCATATGGCAGCTTGTACCATCTTACTATAAACACTTATGTTGCCGAATCACAAAGGGGTAAAACCCTCCGCGTAGGTGATGAAATAAATGTTATAGAACCTTTGACACATGAAAGCTTACAATGACTTTGCTGCGTAGAAGTTTGAATGCATCCTTATCTTTTGATACAACTCATTCCCAATGACTTTTAATGGGATCAAGTCCAAAACATTCCTTCCATTGTTTGACAGTTCGAATGTCATCAAGAACTTTAAACAGGGTAACAGCGACCAAATTATTTTTCTAATAACGAAAACAGCGTTTTAAATAAAAAATTAATAGATGGTTTGAAAAGAAATTAGAATCTGACATCTATTTTCAGGCATTTGCTTTTCGCTTGCTCACAAAATAAACAAATACACCAGCTGTAACAAACATAATTAAACTGTATACCGCAGCTGGAATGGCTATAGTAGTATTATTCAACATTAAAGGACTACTCGCAATGGCAATGGCCAAAGTTCCATTTTGAATACTTGTTTCAATGCTGATGGTAATTTGTTGTGAGGTAGGTAAATTGAAAATTTTGGGTAAATAAAATCCTAAGGTCATTCCTGCAAGGTTAAGCAAAAGTGCAGCAGGACCGGCTATCATAAAGTACTCTGCAATATGGGCCCTTTCTTTTAATACCGCCACCAAAATAACCAGGATGAGAAATATAGCCGATAATATTTTCACTGGTTTTTGGGCTTTTTGTGCAAAAGCTTCCGACTTCGCCTTTACTAACATCCCCAGCACAGCCGGCACAATCATAATCACAAATATTTTTAAAATCGAACCAGCCACCTGCAATTGCGCCTGTCCGGTATTGGGCATATACTGCTGAATAGCAATATTAACCATGATTGGAATCGTAAATACTTTTACTGTACTTGAAATCGCCGTGAGCGTAATACACAATGCCGTATCTCCGTTTCCCAAATGGGTGAGCAAATTGGAAGTAGGTCCGCCGGGACACATGGACAATATAATTAATCCGATGGCCAGTTCCGGACTGTCTTTCAAAAACAAGGCAGCAATAGAAAAACCTAAAATGGGCAAAAGCACCAGTTGCGTTAAAGAACCTATAATAATCGCTTTAGGAAACAAAACAACCCGCTTAAAGTCATTCAGCGATAAGGTCAAGCCCAAGCCAAACATGATAATAAACAATGCAAGGGGTAAGCCTACCGAAGCAAATATATTTGATTCCATAATGAGTGTTTTATGTAATAATACAAATTTTAATCAAGATGTATTTTTTGAATGTCAAGGATTAGATGCAGGAGATTTAAGGAAACAACATTGGAGAAACAACCTGAAAAGTCGGTGAACATTCAGCAGCTAAGAGCCAATAGAATCATTCTGTGGTTGCGATTACACAGTATAATTGAAGTTCAATACTTCACGGGATTTAAGTATTTGAGCAGCTTGGAACCTTATAGAATGGCAGATGTGGGGAGTTTGAGAGAAGCTATTGAGGAAGGGTTTCCTGTTTAACTCTGCTTTTCCAAGCAATAGAGTGTCTGCTCATATGCAATATTGCATGAATAATAACAAGATTATTTGGATGAATCTTATAGTAAAGAACGTAGGGAAACCTTTCTGTAAAGGCTTTACGAACTTCTCTAAACTTATCTTCACATTGAAAGGGATTCTTTGCTATTTCTGATACCCTAGTGCCTAAAGATTCTAAAAACGCATCGCCCAAACCAAACTTTTGTTCTTCGAACCAATAATAGATTTCCTCAACATCTTCGGAGGCCAATTTGAGAATTTCAACTGAATACATTAAGCTGATTTCTTGTTTTGAAGACGAGATTTTAAGTCATTCCAGCTTTCAGTCTGAGAAGGATTTTTTTCATAGTAATCCAGCCTTAAAGTAAGAATACTCTTTTCTTCATCAGTAATCTCAGAGCCTTCGAGATATTCCTTCATCATGGCATGCACAACACGCAGGAACTTTTCATCCTTAACGTTGTCAATGAAACTGTGCAGGTTATCTTTTAATTCCGAATCACTCATAACAATAGCATTTATATTCAAATATACAGCATATAGCCCTGAAATCAAACAAAAGGTTTAAATTACACACTCGTTCTTTGAAGGAAATGAAATACCTAAGCACCCCTGATATCAGCAGTTTTAAAACATATGCCTCTCGTGTGCGAGATGAAATTTACCTACGAACTTTCCCAAGAAATGGGAGAAATGGGGACGGCGACCATTTGTCGCAAAAGTCAGCAACCTCTGCCTCGCTTAGGGTTCTTTTTCCCTGCTTCGCTTAGGCTTCTTTTGCCTAAGCGATTTTATTACCATCAGAGGCTTCGCCTCGTTTGTATTTTAATAATTCATAGGGAAAATAAGCCGAAGGCTTTAAGAGTGGGTAATCGATTAGCGAAATGAACGCTAAGCGTGGCTGAGGTGCTTTGCTTTTGGTGAAAGAAAAATACCCTTGCATTAACTATTGTCTGCAAGAACATTAATGTAACGAAGATGGCGATAGATCCTTCGGAGTACCGCAGGAATACAGCCACACTCAAAAAAATTTATTCTGAAAGTAGTCGTATTTGTCTTCGGGAGATTTGATATTAAGAGGAGAAACGAAGTTTCGGTCTTTGAAGGATCTACCGTCTGCACTAAAACCAACTGGTTCGATTACCAACTATCATTTGCATTTTTTTGCAAGCTACACCAAACAAAAATCCCCACAGCTTTCACCATGGGGACTTCAATATTTAATATCAGAAAGGACTAAGCCTCCTCCAACTCCACAACTCTCTCAACACCAACAGAGATAGATTTCATAGCACCCATCGCTCCTCTTAATGTTTTACCAATTTGTTCAATCGGATGAGATCTCAAAGCTTCGTTCACACGAACCAACTCCAAATTGTCAACTCCATTTCCTTTTCCGGCACCGTATGTTTTACCACAGATATCCGTTTCTACCGTTTTCATAAAATCGGCCAATAAAGGCTTACAAGCATGATCAAACAAATAGCAACCGTATTCAGCAGTATCAGAAATAACACGGTTCATTTCGTGTAATTTTTTACGTGCGATCAAGTTTGCGATCAATGGAGTTTCGTGCAGTGACTCATAGTATGCAGATTCTTCTTTAATTCCTACCTCAACCATCGATTCGAAAGCCAATTCAACTCCGGCTTTCACCATCGCCACCATCACAACACCGTTGTCGTAGTATTCTTGCTCGGAAATATTTACATCGCCAGCTGGTGTTTTTTCGAAAGCAGTTTCACCTGTGGCAGCTCTCCAAGTCAATAAGTTTTTATCGTCAGCAGCCCAGTCAGCCATCATTGTAGAGGAGAAAACACCAGTGATGATGTCATCCATGTGTTTTTGGAACAATGGTCTCATGATTACTTTTAATTCTTCAGCAATTTTGAATGCTTTCAATTTAGCAGGATTGCTCAAACGGTCCATCATGTTGGTGATACCACCTTGTTTCAAACCTTCAGTGATGGTTTCCCATCCGTATTGAATCAATTTAGAAGCATATCCTTTATCGATTCCTTTCTCCACCATTTTGTTGAAGCAAAGGATAGAACCAGTTTGCAACAATCCGCAAAGGATAGTTTGCTCACCCATCAAATCCGATTTTACCTCAGCAACGAAAGACGATTTCAAAACACCTGCTCTGTCACCTCCTGTACCAGCGCAATATGCTTTTGCA
>CANFBW010000098.1 GCA_947444925.1 Flavobacteriales bacterium
GAAGAAGCAGATGCCGAAATATTTATTATAGCTGATTGTGTTGATTTGTTTTTATTATCATATGCAACAGCTTTAATGGCATGAACGCCAGGAGTCGCTTTCCAAACAAAGGTGTACGGTGCCTTGAGCACTACACCCACCAATTGATTATCAACTAAAAAATCAACTTCTAAAATTGAACCGTCAACGTCAGCTGCAGTTGCAGAAAGTGTTACAGGCGCTCCAACATTGTAAATTTTATTAGCAACAGGATTTGTTATAGAAACTGTTGGAGGCTTATTATAATCAACTGTCACACCTTCTGAGTAGCTCAAAGCCCCTTCATTATCGGTCACCTTTGCAGCAAAAGTGAATTGGCCTGATGAAATAGGAACTTTAATATTGTAAGGACTAGAAGTTCTCTCACCACATTTATTGCCATTGGCAAAAAACTCAACTTTACTTACATCCCCATCAACATCGTTTGCAACGGCAGTTATAAATGCTGTGTCTGTACGAGAAACTGAGCTGTTGTTCAGCGGACTTGTAATAGAAACTTTTGGTTCTTGATTTACGCCTGGACAACCATTTCCAAATTTCCAATAAGCAAGACCTTGTTGTGCACCCGGACTGATATTTGTATTTGCCGCAATACAAGTCACTAAATAATTCTTGTATGATGTTACGTCACCAACTTTATAAGTACTTGTAGCATTCCAAACTGACACTCCACATTCTACACCGTTATTAACGGTAACATTTACGTAACCTTCACCAAATGCACCTTTATTATCAATCGCAACTGCTTTCAAAGAATTAGGCCCAGGTACTCCATTCCAAACACAAGTGTATGGTGCTTTTGTTGCTACACCAATTTCATTTTCGTAATAGTAAAAATGAACACGCGAAATGGTACCGTCAACATCAGTTGGATTAGCAACTAAAGTAATTGGAGCTCCTTTATTGTATGTTTTTGTGGAAACCGGATTAGTAAAAACTACTTTCGGACTCAAATTATTCAAAGGAGCCGGATTTACCATAATTTGAGTACTTGTTGTACTCACTGCCCCTAAATTATCGTACGCTTTAATTAAAATGTTGTGTAAACCAGCCGCTGCAGGAGCATAATTGAATACGTACGGAGCAATCAAACTTGTTGCTAATAATTTACCGCCTTCATAATATTCCACTTTAGAAATAGTTCCATCTACATCAAAAGCATTTGCTTTAATATATAAATTGCCTGGAGCTATAAAATTTGTGCTACTTGTTACCGATTTAACAGAAACATTCGGCGGTGTATTTCCTACCTTACTAATGTAGTTGAAAGGCATACGTAATGCAGTACCTTCACCAGGCCTTGCAGTAGCAATATGATTTGAATATTCAGCACCAACCACTACCATATCACCAGCAATAGTTACACTTCTGCCCAACCCTCTAATTTCGGTGCCCTCTACGTTTCCTGTGTACATATAGTTAATGTAGGTACCATCAACACCATAGAAAAAAGCTTTGCCCTCATCTTGCCGAAATGTAAGTGCAGGACCATAAGAGTAAGGAGCTCCCACCACTGCCATGTTTTCACCAACAGCTACCGAATGACCGAAATCACCGTAGTAAGTTGGCGTAGTAGCCGAATATCCTACAGGAAGTAAAGTCTTGGCAAAAACCAATTTATCAGCAACGATATTTAAAATAGCTGCCTTTTGTATGTTACCTGGATCACCTACAATTACTTTGTCTTTGTAAATTTCAACATCCCATCCAAACTTTGAATAGTTAATACCAGCAGAGGCATTGTAAGCAGCAGGTCCATTCCAGCTTGCAAAATCTGGCGAATAAGAATCTATCAAATTCCAAACACCATTTGTTTGCTTGTACAATAATATTTTTTTTGCACCAGTGGCGCCAACCACTAAATAATCACCATACATTGCCACTGCACAACCAAAAAGATTGTCGACAGGTAAAGTACTCGGTTGAATTTTTTGGGTTCTTGTCCAACCACTTGCATTTTGCTTCCACAACTCCACATATCCACGTGTGTTGGCAGCTGCATTCGGGTTATTAGGTGCTCCAACTACCATCCAATCGCCGTATATATCCAAACTGGCTCCATATCTATCACTAGTTGTACTGGTTAGAGGCTTTAAAATAGTAGAGAAATCCTTTTGAGGAACACCGTTTACATTTTTTGACATATAAACAGAGTTTTCCAATAAAGTCCCCGCGGCTACCCAATTTTGATTCATACCCAAAGCATGACCAAAGCCAACAGTAGGATATTCATGTGGGATAGGAGTTGTAGCCTGAAAAAGAAAAAAACCATCTTTATAAATATTAATATGATCGTTAAATTCAGTTCCTAAAATGGTGTACCCATTGTATTCTGCCGATGAAAATCCGAATTCATGCGCTATCGGACTTGAGTTCACAAAATTTAGTGGCGTTGCTGCATAACGAACTTGAGCATTGAGCGACGCCACAACAGAAGCCATCAAGACGACTGCAGAGGTAATTGTTTTTTTCATAATAAATAATTTTAGTTTAGATAAATCTGGAAACTAAAATCATATAAATATGAAAGCACAAACACCTTAAGTATTTTAAGGGATGTTTCCAACGACAAGCGGCGAATTTCATTTATTAAACGGAAACTCGCCGCAAATAAAAATAGGCGCGTAAAGTATTACAATTGAAATGCCTGCAAAAATTCTTCTTTGTTTCGGCGCGACACATCCAGTTCAACACCATCAAGCAATGTTACAGTTCCGCCATCACCTTTGGTGTATTTCTTGATATAGACAACGTTGATGAGATGCGACTTGTGAATTCGGAAAAACTTCTTGCGTGCCAGTAAACTTTCAAAATCTTTTAGCGTTTTCGAGACCAAATGCTTCTCTCCATTTTTCATAAAAACAAAAGTGTAGTTCACATCCGACTGGCATCGAACAATATCGTTTACAATTACAAATAAATACCCATCGCGCACAGGCAATATGATTTGCTCAATATCTTCTTTGTTAATGTTTTCAATGAAATGATCAATTTTATTTACCTTCTGATCTTTACTGGAGAGTCGCACTCTTGCCACTGCCGAAATCAACTCCTCGGAATCAATTGGTTTTAGCAAGTAATCCAGAGCCGCATAACGAAGCGCTTTAATTGCATAGTTTTCGTGAGCAGTAACAAAAATGACTTCGAAATTTCTTTTGCTGCATTTTTCTAAAAAGGAAAATCCGTTTTGAACCGGCATATTGACATCTAAAAACACCACATCAACATCTTCCTTCTCAGTGGCCTGTAATGCTTCGTCAACAGAAGCACACAACGCAACAACCTTAACATTGGTACAATAAAAAGCCAGAGTGGTTTTTAGTACTATTCTGCCGTCTTCTTCATCATCAACTATAATTGCTTTTAGTGGTGTGTTCATATTTCAAAAGTTAAAAGTACTTGCGTTCCAACAGCTTGAGGGATCTCCACAAACTCAATAGAAAAAATTTTACCCAACTGATTGCTCAACAGTGTCAATCGTTCGTTCAACAGCTGCAATCCTTTGGATTGATGTTTTGTGTTTCTTTTAAGTTCCAATGATTTCTTTCTTCCAATGCCATTGTCGTTAATGCATATAATTAAATTGCGTTCATTGACAGCCAATTTCAATTCTAATTTTTTCTCTGTACTCAAAGGCATTAATCCATGCCAAATGGCGTTTTCAATTAATGGCTGCAAAACAAAAGTGGGCACTTTAATGGATTCCGTATCAACAGCACCTACCATAGAAATGGCATAAGTAAAAGAAGAGCCCAAACGCATTTGCTCCAATTCCAAATACATTTTTAAATTTTGAAGTTCGTCGCTTAACACAACAAAATCCCGATCGGAGTTTTCTAAATTCTGACGAATCAATTTGGAGAACAACACCAGAAATTTTGAGGCTTCTTCTTTTTTTTCCTGAATAATTTTACTCTGTATAGAATTTAATGCGTTGAAAATAAAATGCGGATTCATTTGTTGCTTCAGCTCCGATATGCGCAGCGTAGCATTTGCCTTTCGGGCTGTGAGCAATTCGGTTAACACCTCATTTTTTTCGAGATAATTGTCGCGAATTGATTCAGCAATACCTATTGATAAAAATATAAATTGCACTACAATTCCAATGTTAAGGGAATACACCGTAAAAACATTTGAAACAACCCAACCATACTTTTCCCCAAATGACACAAAGACCGAGGCATTAAATACAACAAACGATAATAAAAACCAACGGTATTTAGCATATTGTCTTTTGCATACAATGAGTCCGAGCACAAAACACAATTGAAATAAAACAAAATCTATTGAATAAAAAATGAGCGTTTGGTCAACAAACAATTGCGCCACAAAAAGCGCAAGAGTTAAGGGAATACAAACGCGCAAAATTTTGTTCAACAATTTGTGCCTCAACTTCAACTGCAAAAAGCTTTTGCAAAACAAAAACAAGAAAACAACACTCAACGACAAACTTGCACCATCAACGTAAGGATTCAGCATTGGATAGCTTGGCCACAAAAACTGAAATCCCATGCCATTGCTGGCCACAAGAAAAAGCAAAAAACTAAACCCGAACAATATATAATACAAATAATGCCAATTTTTTAACAACAAAAAATAAATCAAATTGTAAATCAAAATAAGCAACATCAAGCCATAAAAAACGCCTAAAAGAAGGTACTCCTTTAAGCTGTATTCCATAAAATTTTGTGCAGTGCGAATAACGGGTTTAAGTAAATTATTTCTGCTCGACTTAACTTTTAAATACACCACAGCACTATCGCCTTGCTGAAAATTTAAATTAAATCCGGGATTCTTATGCTGAACGCTGCGCTCTTCAAAGGGCCGCGCAAAACCATTGCATTCACTTTCAAATGCTGCTGCGTTAACCGCTACAAAACAACAAACATCATCTGTATCAAAATCGTACAATTCAATTCGAAAACTTTTGTTGCGTGTGGAATTTTTCACTTTAAACAACAACCAATAAGTTGATGCAGTTCGCTCAATAAAGAAATTTCTTTTGCTACCCCTACTAAAAAGAGAATCAGTGTTTTTTAGTACACTTTCAAAACGCAGCGAGGCTTGTGTATCTTCGTAAATTGAGACATTATTTTGGTAAACAAAAAAATCCTTGTCGGTTTTTAATTCAATGTTTGCTGGAATGGCGCTTTTCCCAAAAGCACTAATCCCCAATAAAAAACTCATTATCAACAGCACATTCTTCATTAAAACCAATTGTTATGATCAAAAAAAACATGCGAACTACATCTCTGCAGTCCGCATGTAATCGCGCTCAAAATTACATTTCTATTCCATCACCACTTTTGTGATGTGCACCACGGCGCATGTACCGCCCACAGTGCCGCAACCAGTTCCACTCACACCACTTCCATTTGCCTTGATTCGAAAACTGGCAATTGTCTTTATATCCAATCCTGTAGCCGTTTTATTGATTACATACTCAAAAGTTTTGTAGTCTGAAACGGGTGCAGCTCGCCAAAATCCATAGTCTCCTGCATAATTTAAATTCGCACCGTTTTGTACATAGGACATAATCCCTGGACCAGTTTTTGGTGGATTTTCAACATAAGCCGTGAAGGTTACTTTTGTCACTGTTGACATATCTTTCAAGCCCGCATACTGCAAAATAATTCCTATGCCCGGATCATTTACATCCCACAAATTACCTGTCGCTACCACACCCACTTTCCCTGTATCAGCCGAAAGAACAGCATTGAAGCCTGTAAACGCACCCAATTGCAACGATCCACTCGTTTGATTTAAATTCACCTTTCCATTCACAATTGGAAAATCCCATTCCGCCAAAATTCCTAGCGCTGGCTTACTAAAGGTAATGCTGTCAACATTTGTAATAGCCTGTTTATAGGTGCCACCCGACTTAAGATGAACGCTCATTGTGTCTTGCGCATATGAGGCGTTACAAAGCATAACAAATACTGCTAAAGCTGAAATTACTTTTTTCATTTTGGTTTTTTTAATGGGTAATGATCAAACGTTTTGATATTCTTTGATTGCCTTCACTTAAACTCAGTAGATAAATTCCAGGGGCCAGTGCTGACGTTGAAATTTTAATGTTATTGGCACCCACAAAACCTTCTGCATTTTGCTGCAACAGCAATTGACCTTCTATAGCGTAGATGTCCACTTTTACTTTTGCCAAAGCTTGCAAATTGAATTCAACAGTCAATTCATTGTTGGTTGGGTTAGGATAAACCGTAAAAGCAGTACTCCTTGTCATTTCTACCAAAGCACTACCTGCCTCATAGGGAATAAAACTCAAATACCTTTGGTCGTTAATTGCAAATGAAGCGCTGCTGTTATTGCTTTTATTCACCTGCAAATTCGCTCCTGTAAAAGTTATAGTACGAATGGAATCCAACAAAACACCAATCTGATTTCCATTGTTGCTTCGCGCATACAACTTACTTTGAGCCTGCAGTGCAGTTAAGCCAAAGCCTAACAATATCAAACCCAATAATCTCACTTTCTTGCAATTCATTATGCATCTATGTTAATATCAGCATGTAAATTATGGAAAGTAAGACAAGCGAAACTTCACTTTTTGACCAAACTATGAGGATATTTGATCAATACTGAAAAGGACAAAAGAACAGTAATAAATTGCAAACAAATAGAACCGTAATAATGTTTAATTAGCAATTCACTAATAGGGGCGAAAGATTTTTTTTCTGCAATTTATTGAGACCGAAAATAAAACAGATTTCAATTCAAACTCACTATCCACGCGTTGATATAAGTGGCTACTTCCTGCCAGTTATCTTGTCCGCAAATGAAATGGGTTCTGCCAGTAAATTCCTTGAAATCGATTTTACTATTGACGTCTTTATAGGCTTCGTAATTTTTTTTATTGAGCGATGACGGAATGATATTGTCCTTCTCCCCTGCTATGATCAACAA
>CANFBW010000099.1 GCA_947444925.1 Flavobacteriales bacterium
AAGAGGGGAAATGTGAATGGCTAATCTTATCGATGATGCGGATATAGCGTTTGATGGTGCCTTGTGTGCTCATTGTACGGATTTTTTGACAATATACTTATTTGTGGTGACAATATTTGGCGTAGTGCCAAACTAATATTGCTGCATGGCAAACAAAAACAACAACGCACTTATTGCACAAGCCGATCAATTTATCAATTATTTCAACAACTTTGACCCAAAGCGAATGGCAGGGATTGTCAATCAAATGTATTTTTTGCAAAAGGTGTTTGCAGGTTTAGAGGCTAATGCTTCATGAAAGGCTTGACATTACTCAGTAGATGTGCTTTGATAACTTAGTAAAAATGTTGATAAATGGCTTCTTGTTTGGGTGGGAATTGTAGGGCTTTTTCATACATTCACGGGCGATGATATATGGTTTTATTACATTTAATTCAGAAGTTACAGGAGTGATATTCCCAATTGAAGTAGAAGAATGTTGATTATCGCTAATACAAAATAACCAATTGAATTGCCACAAGTAGAAAGGAAAGTAAATAATAGAAAAGTACTATGAAACATTATGAAGTAGTGGCGGCAATTATTGTCGATGGAGATAAGATTTTATGTGTTCAACGCGGCGATAGTAAGTACGCTTATGTGTCGCGAAAATTCGAATTCCCTGGTGGAAAGATGGAGATTGGTGAGACTAAAGCTGAGGCAATAAGTAGGGAGATTAAGGAGGAGTTGAAAATGGTAATTACTGTTGGAGAGGAGTTTTTGACAGTTAATCATCAATATCCAGATTTTTCGTTGACTATGCATAGTTTCATTTGTACAGCTTCTGATTTAGTATTCACATTGACAGAGCATATATCATTCAAATGGCTAACTAGAGCTGAGTTGGGTGAATTGGATTGGGCGGCAGCCGATATTCCTATTGTGGACAAATTAATCCGTTCTTAACATGAACGTAGTAATGGCATCGTTAACGCAAAGTTTACAAACTGGCTTTGTTGATTATCTGATACAGTCGAAAAAGGAATTTGTCCCCCAGTTTTTAGTCAACGATAAAAAGGGGGAAAAGAAAATTTTAACAACCATAGATCAAGAACTTTCTAGGTGTGATGAATTTTGGATTTCTGTAGCTTTTGTTACCACAAGCGGTGTAGCAACACTGTTAAGTAAATTAATTGAGTTAGAAAGTAGAGGGATAAAAGGCAAAATACTTGTGTCTCAATATTTGAATTTTACGCAGCCAGAAGCACTGAGAAAGCTTTTGCGTTTAAAAAATATTGAATTAAAAATTTCAGTTGAAGGTAATTTTCACGCAAAAGGATATTTGTTTAAAAATGGTCAGGTATATGACCTAATAGTTGGGAGTAGTAATTTAACTGCTGGCGCTTTGTGCACAAATAAGGAGTGGAATTTAAAGATTTCAGCATCTTTAAACAGTGATATTATTTTTAATGCACTGCGAGAGTTTAATTCTGAGTTTGATAGTGCTTCAGCGGTAGATGTTGATTTTATTGACAATTACGAGGCTGTATATATCAATCAATTTCGCACCAATAAAATGCTTGCCTCTCAATTTTCTGCCGCAGCACAAACTGAGGTTGTGCCCAATAAGATGCAGGAGGAAGCATTGGAGAATCTAGCTAAATTACGCTTTGAAGGCAAGAATAAGGCTTTGTTGATTTCAGCAACGGGGACTGGGAAAACGTATTTATCTGCGTTCGATGTGAAAAAGGTCGATCCTAAAAGGTTTTTGTTTGTGGTGCATCGTGCAAATATTGCTCAAGCTGCGATGAAAACTTTTAGGTCTGTGTTTGGTGATGCTAAAAGTATGGGCATGTATTCTGGCGCAGAAAGGGAGGTAGAGGCCGATTATATTTTTTCTACGATACAAACTATTTCAAGGGTAGAGCATCTGGCGAAATTTTCGGCAGAACACTTTGACTATATCGTTATTGATGAAACACATCGTGCTGGAGCAGATTCATATCAAAAGATATTTGATCATTTTAAGCCGAAGTTTATGCTGGGAATGACGGCAACACCTGAAAGGACTGACGGCTTTGATATTTTCACTTTGTTTGATCATACTATTGCTTACGAAATCCGGCTGCATCAAGCTTTAGAAGCAAATATGTTAAGTCCCTTCCATTATTATGGAGTTACAGATATTACTGTTGATGGCGAATTACTTTCTGAAAATGCTGATTTTTCTTTGCTATCCTCTGATGAAAGGATTGATCGCGTAATTGAAAAAACGAAGTTGTATGGATGTGATAATGGCGAAGTTCGTGGTTTGGTGTTTTGTTCTTCCGTAGAAGAATGTCGTTCGCTTTCACTAGGTTTTAATTTGCGCGGATTCAATACAATCGCATTAACTGGCGATGATAGTGAAGCTTTGCGCGCAGAGTCTATATTACGATTAGAGAGTGATTCTAGCTCAGACAAACTTGACTATATTTTTACGCGTGACATTTTCAATGAGGGAGTAGATATTCCTCGTGTAAATCAAGTGGTGATGCTTAGACCTACACAATCAGCTATTGTTTTTGTGCAACAGTTGGGGCGTGGCTTAAGAAAAAATGACGAAAAGGAGTTTCTTACTATTATTGATTTTATTGGCAATTATAGTAATTGTTATTTAGTGCCGATAGCCTTATATGGTGACACATCATACAATAAAGATACCTTGCGTAAATTGATGTCTAGTGGCAGTGTTTTGCTTCCTGGTACTTCAACAGTGAATTTTGATCAAATTTCCAAAGAAAGAATTTTCGCATCGATTGACAATAGCAACCTACAATTCAAACGCGATTTAATCAAAGATTATTTGTTGTTGAAATATAGATTGGGGCGTATTCCAATGATGGTTGATTTCCTTGAAAATGGATTTCGAGATCCCTATCAGTATGTGGAGTGTTCTCTGTCTTATTATCAATTCGTTAAAGCCCAAGAAGCGGTATTATGTGCGTCTATTGGTGAGGATCATCGATTGTTACTCGCTATGTTTTCAAGCGAAATTGCGAATGCAAAAAGGATACATGAAGTGTTTGTTATGACCGAACTACTTAAATATGGTGAAGTGTCGTATGAAAGAATTCGATCTGTAATTAAGCGGAGGTACGGTATTGACGTTTCTGATGAAACAATTAAATCTTGTATTGCGAATATTAATTTTGATTTTGTAAGAAAATCAAAGCAGATCGTTGAGGTAAGGGAGGGTAATATTTGTTTCGCTCCATATTTTATTGACTTACTAAAGGATATGACTTTTAAAGAATACTTGAAGGATGTGTTTGCATGTGCCGAGTCAGTGTTTGATAGCAAATATAATGAAACAAGATATGTCAATGGATTTCTATTGTGGGAGAAGTATTCAAGGAAGGATGTATGTCGAATTTTGAATTGGGAATTCAATGAAGAAAGTACGGTCTTCGGCTATAAAGTCAAGAATGATACTTGTCCTATTTTTGTGAACTACCATAAGGAGGAGCACATTGCAGACACTACAAAATTCGATGATAAGTTTGTGAGCAATAGAGAGTTTCAGTGGTTTTCAAAGCCGCGCAGAAATCTACTGAGTCCCGAAATTGTTAAAATCCGAAATCATAAGAACACTTTGAGATTGCCATTGTTCGTAAAGAAGAACAATGATGAAGGGAAAGATTTTTATTATTTGGGCGATGTTTATCCAGTTGATGAAAGTTTTGAAGAAACGAATATGAATGATGAAAAACGGGCTTCAGTGGTGAAAATGAGGTTATCTATGGAGCATCCCATAAATGATAATTTGTACAGCTATCTCACTAATTCTGGTGGAAAAATTTAAAGAATTTTCTCCTCTTAACGATCTGCCCTTTTTTTTGGGGACATCATAGACAGCAAGGGAAAGCCTGAATATAACTTGACAGGCGAAAGGCAGTCGAGTGCCCTTGGATTGTTGCACGAGCTGGGCCACGCCTATGTTAACATTTACTTGTCGAAGCAGGAGAAAGAAATTTTGCACAAAAAAGACCGATGGTATTCAGTCAAGGAAGAGCGCTTTGTCATTGAACAAATTGAAAGTGTGATGGCAAACGTATTGGGCGAAGACCCTCGCTTTAATAATGGTGGAGAAATTCTGCGGACAAAGGATGTGTTGTCGCTGAAGAAGGCACGGATAATACGCGCTCGTATTGGTTTTTATTGGTTTAGAAAGAAGAAGCGCAATGCAGTACAAATTTAAATTCATCAATTAAATAGTGAATAGAAATGGAGCAGTCGAAAATACCGTCATTGGAATTTAACCAGAATGCGCAGGAGAATCCGCGTACTTACGCCAAATTCAACACATACACCAAGGTTAGTGTTGGAAAGCACTTGGACGCGGAGCATCGCAAGCAACTGCGCGCGCTTGCGATGCGTCTGCACAAGGAAGGTTGGGGTTTGTAGGTGATGGGGAACTACGGAAGATCAAATACAATAAATTCACGTTTGTCCCCTATATCATATTCTCCTAGCTGCTTGGAAGATTGAAAGCGGATTGTTTATGTTTCAGATATATTAATGCGACTGAGTCATAGTAAATCCCGGCACAACTGAAAAATACATAAGAAAAGACAGTGATAAGCAAAGGGAATCAATCAATCAATCAATTTCATCCGTTGAAATAAAATATTTGTTAATTAGTAACCAAAATGGTAACTTTTGATTATATTTGTAGTATTAAATAATAGAAGAGTAATGAATATACATAATAAAAGTTCTTTGAGTGAATGTTTTCAGAAGCATCCTGATTGCAAGAACACTGTTGAAAGTTGGTACAATGATGTATTAACCAAAGAATGGAAAAAGCCTTCGGACATTACTAAAGATTTTAATACGGCACGAACTATAAAGAACGATAGAGCTATTTTTAAAATCAATGGGAACGAATATAGGTTAATCACCGAGCAGCAATATGAGAAAGGTTGGGTCTTTGTTAAGTTTATTGGCACTCATGCGGAATATGATAAGATTGATCCCGAAACGGTAGATATGTGCAGAAAGAAGAAGTAGAAAAAAAATAAGCTTGTAAAAAAATAATAGGTATGGAACTTAAAATAATTAAAACCAAAAAAGACTACTTGGTAGCAATGGAAAGATTTGAAGAGATTTTTTCTGCAAAAAAAGGTACCAAAGAAAGTGATGAGGCAGATGTCTTGTCTTTAATTATCAAAGATTACGAAGACAAACATTATGTTATTCAGGCATCGAACCCATTGGATGCTATCAAATACCGCATGGAGCAACAAGGACTTAGTAACAGTGATTTGGCTAAGATACTTGGTTATAAAAGCAGAGTGAGTGACATATTTCACAACACCCGAAAATTGAATCTCAATATGATTCGTAAGCTTTATGAGAAGTTAAACATACCATTAGAAACATTGGTGAAAGAGTATTAAGAGCAATAACCAAAAATTATTATGAAGCTCGAAGCAGAAATGTTTCGGGCTTTTTTTATTGTCTGAAAAGTAGGGAAATCAATCGGCATAAATTACTTTAGAAAATGGAATGAAAGGCACAGTCTTTGGTTGGTTTTTGACCCTCGGATTCCACGGAGATTCGGAATAAAATAGTAGTCATATATAAGAGTAAAATTTAAAATACGGACAGACGTAAATTTAATGTGCCACTGTCCCGTGTCTGTCTGCAAAAAACCTTTGCTTCACCTTGCTTAGCTTTTTTATACGTCATATTTTGGCGCAGGCACATATTACTATTGCATAGCAATAATTTATAACTCAAAACCATGACCATTCAAACAGCAAAACAAGAGCTCGATTTTTTAGAGAAAACAAAGCGTCTTTTACTAAAGACCATTCAAGACGAAGCTTTCAGTATTGATGACCATATCTTTCTCGCGTTAAACAAGAGCAAAATAACGCAAGTTGTCAATCGCTCTATCGATAGTGAAATTGACTTTTTGTTGCGTGAGCCCGATGATTATCTGGCGTTGTATGAAGAATAATGGATAGATTAGAGCATCAGTACACCAACTATTAAGCACAACAATATGCACGAAATAATTTGTCCCAGTTGCGATAAGGTTTTTAAAGCCGATGAAGCTGGATTTGCCGATGTTATTAAGCAAGTTCGAGATCATGAATTCGAAGAAGAATTGCAAAAGCAGCTGCAGTTCGCTGAGCAAACGAGAGCGAGCGAGGCAAAGCTCAACGAAGCCAATTTTAAAAACCAGCTGCAAGCAGAATTGTCGAAGAAAGATGCGCTTATCAATGAGCTAAAGGCCACTAACAACCTTGAGTTGGCCGAGAAATTGGCGGCAAAGGAAATGGCTTTGTCTGAACTGAAAGCGAAGATTGAAAAGGCAGAACTCGATAAAACCATTGCTGTTACTGAGGCTGTGCGCAAAACTGAAAAAGAACGCGACACACTGGTGAATGCCTTGCAAAATAAGGAAAATGAAAAGCTTCTGCTTGAAAAATCAATGAATGAAAAGTTCGCAGCCGAGTTAAAGACCAAAGACGAGATCATTAAAATAAAGGACCAGGAAATAGACTTTCGCAAAGATTTAAAACAAAAGCTGTCCACCAAAATGTTGGGTGAAACGCTGGAGCAGCATTGCGAAAATGCCTTCAATAGTTTGCGCGCCACTGCCTTTCAGCAGGCCTATTTCGAAAAAGACAACGATGCCAAATCGGGCAGCAAAGGTGACTACATCTATCGTGAACACAATGAAGAAGGCGTGGAGATCATTTCCATTATGTTTGAAATGAAGAATGAGAACGACGGAACGGCGACGAAGAAGAAGAATGAAGATTTTTTGAAAGAACTC
>CANFBW010000100.1 GCA_947444925.1 Flavobacteriales bacterium
AACCTAAGTATGATGTTCATGGCAACGTGAAGAACCTCATTCAAGAGATTTCTGCGAATGGAGTTACTTTGAAAAAACGCATGGACTATCATTATGACCTGCACGCTACCACCAGTAATTCCAAATAAGTGTTCGAATATTCGAAGGAAGTAGAACAGAAAATGCAAAGTCTGAGCGCCCCACCAACTTACCCTACCAACATTTTAAAAGCCCAACCCTCTAAAAAGCAAAAGCCCCTACTATCTTTCGACAGTAAGGGTTGTTTCGCTCTCCCTCTTGGACTTGAACCAAGGACCCTCTGATTAACAGTCAGATGCTCTAACCAGCTGAGCTAAGGAAGAATATGTCTCCTTTTTTGATTTTTCACGAGCGATGCACTGCAAGTTATTTCCCAAAAAGGGAGTGCAATTATAGCGCAAAGTTTGGAATTATGCAATATATTTGACCCTCATCTAAAAAAAATTAATTCATGAGCTTAGTAATTGTTGGAACGGTGGCCTTTGATGCCATCGAAACGCCTTTTGGGAAAACAGATAAAATTGTTGGTGGATCCGCTACGTACGTAGGACTTTCGGCTTCTAAGCTCGGACAAAAACCAAAATTGATTGCCGTCGTGGGGGATGATTTTCCGCAGGCATCGATAGACATGCTGAAAAAAAATAATTTTGACCTCGAAGGTCTTGAAATCAAAAAAGGAGAGAAAACTTTCTTCTGGTCGGGTAAATACCACTTTGATATGAACTCACGCGACACCCTCGTGACGGAGTTGAATGTATTGGCGGGTTTTGATCCTGAAATGCCTGAATCTTACCAAGATTGTGAATACCTGATGCTTGGTAACCTTGCGCCAGTGATTCAACAAAAAGTGATCAACAGTTTGAGAAAGCGTCCGAAATTGATTGTTATGGACACCATGAATTTTTGGATGGACATTGCCATGGATGAATTGAAAAAAACCATCACTATGGTGGATGTGTTGACAGTGAACGATGAGGAAGCGCGCCAGTTAACAGGCGAACATTCATTGGTGAATGCTGCACAAAAAATATTGACCATGGGACCTAAGTTCCTCATCATTAAGAAAGGAGAGCACGGCGCTTTGTTGTTCGACAAAGACAGAATGTTTTTTGCGCCTGCCTTGCCTTTGGCTGATGTATTGGATCCAACCGGTGCCGGTGATACTTTTGCGGGAGGCTTTATAGGCTACATTGCAAAAACAGGCGATATTTCTTTCGACAATTTTAAAAGAGCGGTGATTCAAGGTTCTGCTTTGGCTTCGTTTTGTGTGCAGGATTTTGGAACGACCAGAATGGAAACATTGAACAGCTCTGAAGTGCGTGATAGAGTTGACCAGTTCATTGGCTTGACCCGCTTTGAAATGGAAGCTGTTGCTTATTAATATTAAATTGGAAACCATGCTTCGTTCTCTTTTTGTGTCGATGTTGTTTTTGTTGAGCGCTCAGTTTGTGTTTGCTCAGGAATTTGAAGTGCCCGACTCCTATAAATTCAAAAAGAAGGAGGACTACATTCGCTATGAAAAGGAGATTCTCAGTTGCATTACTTGGTTAGAGTCAACTCCTTTTGATGTGCAAGATAAGAAGCGCCGCAAGGCATGCGACTTTTTGTTGAAGTGGTTGGATGGCAATCCGGTGGTGAAAAAGTTTGAACCGAGCGGCGACATGCAGGTGTTCAACGACAAGAATCCTGAATTGTTGGTGATTTTTATGGGTGGCTGGGCGCGTTACTGCCTTGAGCATCCTGAAAATGCCGACAATACATTGCAAACCAATATGGCGGGCATACTCAGTGTCATTAAAGTATACAAACTGAGCAAAGGCAATGGTATCAAGAAGGATAAAAACATTGAAACACTGGTAAAGCTTTGGGAAAAGGGCGACCTCGAGGCTTGGGTAAAAAAGAATAAGTAGTACTACAGCTCTTTAACTATAAAACCGGAATGACCTTCCGGTTTTTTTATTATCTCATTTTGACTTCTTTTGTACCATGATTCAAATTGACATTAGCGAACAGCGTTTGGAATTGCTATATACCTGGAAAATCGCCAGGTCGGCCTCTGATTACAAAACAAATTTCTTTGTTCGTATTTCTGATGGAAAGATACAAGCCATTGGCGAAGTTGCGCCCAACGTGCGTTACGGCGAAAATTCAGATTTGATTTTGGCGCAATTTGAGGCATTGAAAAACAAAGCGCTCTCGCAAATAAGCAATCACAGCGAATTGATGTCGCTTTTTCAGCAGGTGAGCACGTGCAATTCATTGCGCTTTGGCATTGAGTCGGCCTTTGTGAATTACTGGAGTGCCAAAGAAGGTATTTCTGTGCCGCAGTATTTGGGCATTGCGCCCTGCTCCAAGGTATTCACAACTTTTACGATGCCCATTATGCCCATTGGCGAAATGTGTGCTTTTTATGAAGCGCACCATTTGCAAAGATTTAAAAGTATTAAGCTGAAGATCAACGCTGAAAATGGCTACGATGCGCTGAAAGAAATTTCAAAAGTAGCGAAGCAGCATTTTATGATCGATGGCAACGAAGCATTTTTGAACCCTGAGGAGGTGCTGAAGTACATCGATTTTTTGAAAGATTATCCAGTGCTTTTTTTAGAACAACCTATGCCTGCTGCACAAGTCAGTGACTATTGCTATTTGAAACCAAAAAGCAATATTTTGTTGATGGGCGATGAATCGATTACCGATCAACCCGATATGGATGCCATTGCAGCGCAGTTTCACGGCGTAAATATGAAATTGCAAAAGGCTGGTGGTTATGTGAACGGCTTGCGCATTTTGAACGAAGCGCGCAAAAGGAATTTAAAAACAATGATCGGTTGTATGGTAGAAACGAGCGTGGGCATTGCGTCGGCCATGCATTTGTGCGAAAAAGTTGATTTTGTTGACCTCGACGGCTTCTTGATACTGAAGGAAGAGCCCTTTGGCCTTGCTGTAGAAAATGAGGGGGCCCTTGTTTTTCAAAGTCCTATTGTGCCCAAAATATCTTAATTTCACACTCTGAAATCTTCCAAAATGCAAACAAAAAGCGATTATAAAAGTTCATACGACAATCAATACCAAGACACAATCATTGAATGGAGACAGGCGGGGGCCGACTGTAAAGCTAAAAATGTAGTGGCTTTGTGCGCTCACTTAAAGGCAAAAAAGGTATTGGAAGTGGGTTGCGGAGAAGGCAGTATTTTGCAATTGTTGGATCAATGGAATTTTTGTGACGCTCTTTATGGCGTTGATATTTCAGAAAGCGGTATTGCGCAAACAAAAAAGAAGGCGATCGCAAAATTAGTGGAAGCGCAAGTGTACGACGGATACAAACTGCCTTATCCTGATGGTTTTTTTGATTTGGCCTATTGTTCGCATGTTATTGAACACGTTGAGTTTCCGCGCCAAGTGATACGAGAAATCAAACGGGTATCGAAGCATCAATTTTACGAAGTTCCCATTGACTTTGGTTTTTACGTCGACAAAAAAATAAAGCATTTTTTGGCCTATGGCCACATCAATATTTTTACACCTGCTTTGTTTCGCTACCTCTTGTTGTCAGAGGGACAGCGCGTGATTAAAGACAAATGCGACTTGTATCCCGACGCTGTGAACAAGATTTTGTTTGCGGGCAAAAGGGCGGCGTATGTGAAGTACAAAATGAAAGCAATGGTGTTGCGGGCAATTCCATATTTAATGGGAATCAAGCCCAGCTATTACTCGGTGTTGGTTGACGGCAGCGGTGATGCGAAGATTTTTTAAAGGGTGGAAATAAATTCGGTAATTGAGTTTTCGTCTTTAATGCCCAGTTTGTCTTTCAAACGGTATTTTCTTTTTTCAACACCGCTGATCGAGATGTTCAGCAAATCGGCAATTTCTTTATTTGATTTTCCCATCCTGATGTGTGAGCACATGAGCATTGTGGATTCGTTCATCTTTGGGTCGAGTTGCTTCAGCTTTTGAAAGAAATTGTCGTTTGTTTTATCGAAGTGCATTTGAAATTTCTCCCAATTCTCGGTTTCCTTGTCTTCAACGGCAATACTTCGGATAAGGGTTTTCAGTTCGCTGGCATTTTTGTCGTCTACAATGTTTTTGGAGAGATTGCTCAAGTTGCTTTTCAAAAAAGTAAGAAACTGCTTTTTCTGCGTGTAGTTGAGTGCTAAAAATGCCATCTCGTCGTTTTTGCGCTGCAGCTCAATTTCCAACAGTTCTGTTTTGTAAATGGCATCTCTTTTTTCGAGTTCTCCCTTTTTTTCTTCCTCTAATTTATGCCGCTCCACGTTGAATCTGTGTCGGATCAGTTTGGTGGCAAAAAATACGCTGAAGGCAAAGCACAACAGATAAGCGACATAGGCGATTTTGGAGCGGTACCAAGGGGGTAATATGGTAAACGACATGGTTGCGGGCGAACTCATTTTGCCGTTCATCTCGCCCCATACTTTGAATATGTAATCGCCCTCTGGTAGGTTAGTGAACTCCTTGAAGGGGTTGAGCGAAAGGTCTTTCCACACCAATTTGCTGTTGGTGCTTAACTCGCTGTGGTAGTAGGCGGTGCTGTAGGCACCATACAAGGGAATGGTGAAGTAGAAAGCGAGGTTGTTGCGCGCGTACGATAAGGTCATGGCGATGGCGCTGCCCATTGACAATACCGAGTCTTTCGCCATATTGAGCAACTTGACACTGCGAATTAAACACTGCGGTAAACCTTGATTGCTTTTTGGATGGTAGAGGGCAAAGCCTTGCTGTGTAGCGATGATGTATTCGCCTTCGCTCGTTTTGCCAACATACTCAGCGCTACCTACCAATTTGTCTTTGAGGTTGTTGGGTGATGTGGGACTGACCACATATTTTCCATTTTCCATCCGCAAGAAGATGGGTCTTTCGTTGTGAATCAAATACAGGGTTTGGTTTTCTCCTTCAACGGTGCGCAGGCGGTTGGTGGTAATGCTTAATTCGGCAAAGGCAGGGTCTTTGACCAAGGCATCCTGTTCGTCGAGGTAGTAAATGCCGCCTTCACTGGAGATTTTTAGTTGATGCCCTACTTTCACAATGTCGTTGAAGTAGTCGGGAGAAAAGTGGTATTTGCCAACATAGTTTTCTACGCTTAGCGCCCTTGTGAAGTCTTTGCTGAGTTCAATTTTGAACAGTCCCGAAATTCCTTGCACGACCCACAATGTGCCTTTAGCGTCGAATTCAAACATACGCGACGACTCTTTAAAGCCTGCGATGGTATTTCTATAAACCCAGTGGTTTTTTCTGTGAGCGTATATGCGCAGGTCATCGTAAGTGCCGCAGATTAAAAGGGTGTCTATGTTTGGAATGCGCTTTACCACCCACGCACTTCTTCCGCTGCCATCAGAAATTCGCGTGCTTTTTGTTCCCTGTATTTCGTGCAATTCATTTTCGTCGGAACAAAGGATGCGGCCCTTAAATGCATTGATGCTGTATGCAAACAGTCCGATACCCTTTATTTTTTCGAAGGATTTGTTTTTGTTGTCCGACCAATTGGCGGCAAAATACAAACCTTGCGACGTACCGAGGTAGAGGGTGTCGTGGTGCAAGAGAGTGCTGTAGCCCATGCCTTCCAAGTCCTCGAGTTCATTGATGAATTCGTAGGTAGCACTGAGTTTGATGAGGGCGACACCATTGTTCATGGGCGCCCAAAGGTCACCTTTAGCGTCAAGATAGAGGTGTTTGATGTTGTTGCTCTTCAGTCCGCTTTTCTTGTTGAAGGTTTTCAATATGTTGCCCGATGCATCACAAATCAGTACGCCTGCGTCTTCGGTTCCTATGGCAAATTGATTGTTGCCAATGGATATGGCGCAAGTGATCAACGATTTTTCGGGAATTCCGCTGCACTGTATTTGGATGTTGCTAATTTGGCCTTCTTTCAAATGAACAATACCAGTTCGTGAAAAGAGTGTGTAATCGTTTTCTCCGTTTTTAAAGTATCCGCAGAAACTTTTCGGTGTTGCAGAGCTATTGGCAATTATTTTTACAAAGTTTCCATTTACAATTTTTCCCAAACCTCTTTTGCTTTCGTACACCAGAAGTTCGTTTCCAGCGCGGCCCATGAAACCAAATTGAGCGTAGTTCGATTGTTCGTCGAGCGCCGGATGAATGACAGCAACGTTTTTCCCATTGTATATATAAATGGCATCGTAGGAACAAAAGTAAATTTCGTCATTGAGGTAGGCTACTTGGTAAACGACACCAATTTTTTTGTTGGCTTCGGTGATTTTGCTTTTTAACGAATTGAATTGGGTGTTTCCAAGAGCGTCTTTGTCTAGGTAACCAATGTCTCCAAAGGATCCAACAAATATTTTTCCTGTTTTGTCTTTTGTAAAACAACTGGGACTCTGACCATTGTTTATGCCGATGCGTCTCCAATTGATGCCGTCAAATTCGAGTACAGAATAGGCGTTGGCAATGTACATGATTCCTGTGGAATCTTCTATGGATGAGTAGTTTATCGAGTGTCCGATGTAGTTGTCGGTGGTGTAATTGAAAATTTCAGGTTGGGCGGCCCTTAGTCCAATAGTCGTGAATAGTAAAATCGAGAGTAGTTTTTTCATCCGCAGCGCTAAATTACACAAGTAAAATGTAGAAAATATTTGACAGGAAAACTAATGTCTTTTGTTAAGTTTCTTTTTATCAGTTACTTAGCTTTATTCGTCTTGCTATTGTCCGGTGTCATTTTTACAAGTGTCCGGTGTATGTCGCGGGACTTTTCGTGCATCCGCCTCCCCTTTAGTATATCTTTGAAGTAAGAAAAGTAAAT
>CANFBW010000101.1 GCA_947444925.1 Flavobacteriales bacterium
ACTATTTCGAAGCAGGACGATAGAAGTAGCAAGGCTGCACAGCAAAGGAGCAGGCGCATTAAAAGTCGTAGTTGTGGTTGAACAGGGCGCAGCGCATTCCAAAGTAGAGATAGCTGACATTGGAGTTGATGATGCTGCTTACCTGTTGTCGGGTCATCCAGCCGAATTCAATGCGCAAATTGGTGGAAGGATTTATAAGGTAGGCGACTTTAAGGTCGGTGTACAACAAGGTGTTTTGAATGCCTTGTCCGATAGTGTGGCCAAAATCGCCGAGATCTCCGCTGATTTTAGCGCGGTTGTAATTGTAGCTCAAGTTCACGTTTTGCCCGTAGTTGATGCCTGCGCTGTCTGCGCCGTACAAAGCATAGCTAACTCGCGATTCAAAGAAAAATCGTTTTTTATGGTAGTTCAAAAAAGCCAATCCTTCTGCAAAATTTGCGCCCAATGGGTGGGCCAAGGACTGATTGTAAGTGGTGAAGTTGCTGGATGAATATTTTGCTGTAGCCGAATCTCCGTAGTGAGAATAGGTATAAGGGCGCACCACGTTTGCTTCGAGTTGAAGGTTTAAGTTTTTGATTGTAAAGAGGTCGAAAGCTTTCAAGCCCAGCTGCACGCCGAATTTGTTGCCCCACCATCCTGGTGCTTCTTTGAGCTTTTGAATGTTGAATTCATCAAGCAGTATTTGCCCATACAATATAGTATTGTGACCAAGTTTGATCTTGCTTGTAGCTCCCATCAAGGCATTGTCGCCCGATCCATTTGCAAATTCCACAGGCCGTAAAAAGATAACAGGATTTAAATATTGAAATTCATACATTCTGTTGTTTGATGCGGCAGAAATAATGGCTTCAAACAAACTGATGTTCCATCTTTTGGTGACGTTCCAGCTTAGGTAATGGAAATTGCCATATTTTTTAGGAATTAAGGCGTCGAGCTGTCCAATGAACCCAACTTGCTGAAATTGAGTGAAAAGGTTCACATATTCAATGTGCCAAAATTTAGTGGTAATTTTTATTAAGGGTTGGTTAAACCCATTGTCAGAAAGCAGCAGTGAGCGGTAGCCGTCACCTATAAATATTTTGTCGTGCCCGAGTTGAAAATTGAAGTATTTTGAGGGACTGTAAGAAACAAGGCCCGCAGCTCTTCCATAGTCATAGCCTTGATTGGTTTTGAATGACTTTGAGCGGCCTTGACCCGGCACAACACCATTGTTGGCCACGATAAAGTCTTTGACATAGGGCAAAAATTTGCTTTGCGATTCTAAAAAACTGGAGGTAAAGAAAAGTTTTGATCCTATTTTACCTTCTATGGAAAAACCTCTTGTGTTTGTGGTGGTGATGTTTTTTCCGCCAACCGTTGTTCCGTAGGCGAGATCCATCAAGGGATTTATTTTGATGAGGCAGCCATCTTTCGCAATGCTGATTACCGACTCGTCAAAAATTGCCTTGTCTGCCCAAATGAGGGCCTTGCTCCACCACGTTTTGCCGAGTAAATGCGCTGTTTTTTCTCTTTTGAATTGACCGTATATGGAGTCGAGATTGATGCTTTTTTGCACCTGTTGGTAGATGAATGGACGAAACGAGGTGTGTGCCCAATTGCTGGTGTCATTTAAATCTTTTTCAATGATTTCAGCCCATTGGTGGTTTAGAGGAAAGTTCACCTGTGCATTGGAACGACTAAAAAGACAGAGGCTAATAAAAAGGAGTATAATAATTTTGCCGTGTACAAAAGTGTTGTTATACTTCATTTCTTTGCATTTTTTTTTTCAAAATGAGATTAGGTATGTAGGCCAAAAAGCTACACAGGCCAATAACGATAAGCAGCATAGCGATGCCTGGTACATGCAGGTACTGCAAAATCAACAATAGCGGAATGATTGCGATATTTATCGACACTATAATACAGCTCGCTTTGATGTGGCTTAGTCCCAATTCAAGCAAGCGATGGTGAATATGGTTTTGATCGGGATGTAAGGGTGATTTTCCGGCCATAATTCTTAGCACAAATACACGCAAAGTATCGAAGAGCGGAACAATTAGTATTCCGAAAGCAATGATTGGTGAGGAATTGATGTGGAAAACCGCAAATTCCCCCTGTAAATTTGAGTTGATATGAATGAATTTCACCGTTAACACGCCAACAATTAAACCCGTAATAAGCGATCCGGTATCGCCCATAAATATCTTGGCAGGAGTAATATTATAGTATAAAAATGCAAGTAAAACGCCAATAGTGATGAAGGCTAACTCAGCCCAATCGCGCCCGTTTCCAGTGAGAAGAAACCAAGTTCCAAACACCGACAAAATCACGATTCCTACCGATGCTGCTAAAGTATTGATGCCGTCAATCAGATTGAACCCATTCATAATCACTAAAATAGTAAATATGCTAAGTGCAACTTGAAGGTAGCCGTTGAGGTCGCCTATGCCCAAAAAACCGTAAAACCCATGAAGTCGAACATTGCCCAACACAACAACAATGAACGCTGCGACAACTTGCCCCAACATTTTTTTGATTGGTGAAATCACAATGATATCGTCTTTCATGCCAATGAAAAAAACAACTACAATCGCGCTGATCAGAAAGCGTCTTTCAGGGAAAATGGCTTCAGAGAAAAGGGATATGCATACGATGATTCCTGCAAATATAGCGAGGCCACCCAGCGTTGGTATTTTTGTGCTGTGTGATTTCCTTTCTCCCGGTTCATCGTAAAGATGTTTTAATTGAGCAACTCTAATGATTGACGGAATGGAAAAGAAACAGATTAGGAATGCAACTGCCGCGGAATATAACAATAAAAAGGCATCTGACTGCATATAAAAAAAGGAGTTACTGCTGCAAAAATACCAAAATTTAACAAGTCTTAAAATATTATTTTTGTTTTACTGCTTATTCAATGCTATTAAGGTGGCTCAACATTTTTTGTGCGAGTTTAGATCGGTCGTATTCTTTTACCAAAGCATCGCAGCCATTTTGTGATTCAGCATACAACAAGGGGTCGTTTTTGATCTTGTGCAAGCATTGTAAAAAAGATGTTTTGTCTTCGGGAATGAAGCACAATCCAGCGTTGAACTTTTCAATGATTTGAGCGGATTCTCCTTCTACACCAAGCAAAATGGGTTTGCGCATGGCCGCTGATTCAAATATTTTTGAAGGTATCACGGTTTTAAAAGTATCTGATCTCTTGAGGTGCACTAAGGCCACGTCAATGATCGAAATGTAATCGGCTACTTCTCCTTTGGTAACATTGTCGAGGAACAACACATTGTTGATTTGTTGCTCTTTGGCATTCTGCAATAGATTTTGTTTTTCAGCACCTTCTCCTAGAAACAGAAAGTGAATGTTTTCGTTTTCGAGTTCTTTGGCGAAACCGAGAAAGAAGTCGAGTTTGTGTGCCATACCATGCGTGCCAATATAGCCTACAATGAACTTTCCTGTTAGATGGTGCTTTTGCAGCAGTTCTTCATTTTTTGCTTTTGGCTGATACAAGTCGAGATTTGCGCCGTTTTTCACCACGTGAATTTTATGTGCATCGATGCCACGGCCAACGATATTTACTTTAAAAGCTTCGGTAACAGTCACAATCATTGATGCGCGGCGGTATAAGAAACGTTCTAATTTTTCGAGTACTTTGAATATCCTGCTGTTTTCGCTGATGGCGCTAACAGCTTTTATCGATTCAGGCCAGAGGTCACGCACTTCAAATACCCATGGTTTGCGTTTAAATACAGACAATAGCCAACCCGTTGGGGTGGTAAAAAATTGGGGTGAAGTGGCGATGATGACATCTGTTTTTACAAACAAGCCAGCCCAAAAAGCACTGAATCCGAAACTCATGAAGTCGAGTATTCTTTTGAAAAACCCTTCGTTTGCAGTGATGTACGACCATACGCGAATAACACGAATGCCATCTATGTTTTCTTCTTGACGAATTTTATTTTTGTACCCTGGATATACTTTGCCCTTTGGAAAATTGGGCGCGCACGTAATCACAGTTACTTCAACCCCCTGTTTGATCCATTCCATACAATGCTCATAGGTGCGGGTGGCTGGTGCATTGACCTCTGGCGGAAAATTATCGGTGATAAAGAGTATGCGCATTATTGTGTTTTAGTCCGTGCAATTGTGGTAACGATACCGCCTTTGAATTCAATCACTATTTTAGAGGCCTCGATAAGCACATTAAATTGTTCTGCATGTAGGTATTTTTGCAAATGTAGATTTTTTAAGTTAGAAAAAGTGAGCGTCCAATTGTTGGCGTGTACGCGATTGTTTTCAACCTGCAGATTTACATTGGGGTGAAAATGAAAATGCAACTCGCCTGATGCCTCTGGATTCAAAACATCGCTGATTTGCACCTCGTCGTTACTCGTCTTTTTCCATGACCTCCTGTGCACAAATGGCGCATATCCATTGTGCTCGGCAATAATTTCTGAAGCATTGTCTTTTAGCAATTGAACATTTGCTCTTTTGCCCACTCTAAAACCACCCCAGGTGTCTATTTGGTTTTTGTAGCTTATACTAACAGTGTTGTGACTTGAAGTGGAGCGCTCTAGTTCACGCCTCTCGTTTTTTTCGTAAGTTGAAATGCCCGAGTCGACAATGATGGGCGATTGATCGTAAAGTTCAAAGTTGAAGAAGTCGGCGTGGGCGTGACCGGGAATATAACTGGGGCCAAGCGGACCAACATCGATGATCATTTCTGCGCCCGAGAGTTCCCATTTTCGGTAGCCCGACGCGCCAAAGGGCGTAGTTGTGCTCAAGAGATTTAGACGTACCGCGTAGTCAAAAATTTCTTGTGAGCGTGGGGCAATGTTTTTTGCGGCGTCGTTGAGTAACGGAATAGCACCATTTTTCAAGGTGATGCTGTGCAGCCAACCCAGCATTTGAAGGGCATACGTGGCCAATATTTTTTTCTCGTCCTGTGCTTGTGCGAAGTTAATGCAGTCGAGCAATCGGTTCAAAATGATTTGGTGGTACATGGGACTCAATTCGAAATGCGCGCCATCACTCAATATTTGTTCTTTCAACTCTTTTGTGATCAACGCGAAGCCTTTTTTGTGGAGCTTTTCATCGTTAAAATAGATGCCTCCAATGTACAATGAAAAGGCGTTTTCTAGCAAATGGTTGCCCAACAAGTGGTATTCTATGCTGTTAAAAAGCATTGTGTATTGGCTGTACAAACTATTGTCAATTTGTGCGTTGCGAATTTGATGCTGTGTGTTGAACTTGATCCAGTTGATGCAGCGCAGCGATATCGGATAAGGTTCATTTGCATTTTTAAGTAGCGGCAGTTGCGCACTGTATTGTTGCATTAGCGCCAAACCTTCGGCTTTGGTGGTGGAGGGTTGATTTAAAAAATCAAAATAATTGAGATTGTAGGTCCACAATTTTCCATTGAGTGCATAATCCCAGTTTATTTTTTCGAAAGTGACCGCTTGATTTAAAAAAGTAAATGTGTTTTTGTGCCAGCTTTCGCTTGCCGGAATCCAAGAAATAGTGTGCAATTGCTGGCCCTTCGCGCTTTTGTTAAAACGTGGCTGATAGCCAGCGAACCTTCGTGCAACAGCGCGTGATTTGTAATAAAGCTGAAAAAATATCTGCTTTGCTTTCAGGTGTTTAAGGGTATGGAAATAGCGGGCGAACACAGATCGAAGATAAATTTCCCTTGCTTAAGAAGCAAAAGTTTGTGTGAGATGCCCGCAGGCGGGTATAAGTGAAGGGATTAATTTAAGTGGCTCGTTTTATATTCTGGGCAAGTTAAGGTCCGTCGTGGTAGTGCGATGTGTTAAAGGACAATGGTATATAGTACCAGCAGCAACAAAAGCGTGATACACATTGGTGGACAAATGATAGTGAAGGCTGTAAAACAAAAAAGGTTCAGAAAATCTTTCTGAACCTTTTTTGTTGGTGTTTTTTGTCCTTATTTTGTTAGCATTCCTCGTGCCATCACGCCTTCACTTCCGCTGAGCACGTAATGGTAAATACCTTCAGAAAGATTCGCTGTTGAAATTGTTGAAGTGTTTTTGCCTTTGCCGCTGGCAACAACATTTGTGCTCAACAACTTGCCTTCAACACTGTACAATTGCAAGCTTGCGTTTGCATTGCTGCTGCTTGTGAATTGCACGGTGATTTGGTTTTGACAAGGGTTTGGAAAAACAAGCACAGTGGAGTTGTTTTCAACGGATTGAATACCAACAGTTAAATTTGATTTTAAATCCATATCGTCAATTAGCAAAACATTTCCATCTTGATTGATGTTAAGTGGAGTGCTCGTTGCAGCAAATGAAATCTTTAATTTGTCGGGCTGTGTTCCTGCAAGGGGCAATTCAAATTTGGTGTACACATTGGCCGCAGGTAATGCTGCTTCTGCGTGGCCCACGTTGTTTAGACCATTTAATAGATCAACGATAATAGATCCATTTCCGTTACCACTGAGTTTGTACCAAAACACCAAAGTGTCATGGGCAGCAGTGAAATTGAAGCCACCCCCAGTTAAATTGAAATCGTAGTTTGATACTGTGCTTTGATCGTAATTGCCTTGTCCACCATTTTTTAC
>CANFBW010000102.1 GCA_947444925.1 Flavobacteriales bacterium
GACTTTAGCGGCGGTGTTCACCTCTTCCCATTCCGAACAGAGAAGTTAAGCCCACCTGCGCCAATGGTACTGGAGTAACATCCGGGAGAGTAGGTCGTTGCCGGTCTTTAAAGCTCCATTTGTCTAACGACAGATGGAGCTTTTTTTTTACATTTACATTTCATTCTAATATTGTGAAAAAGGTTAAAATCTTATTTTCTATATTGCTTTCCTTTTATTTCTCACTTGTAACAGCGCAGTCTTCAAGTGATTCTTTGAGTATTCGTTACTTCAATGATCAAAATCCTGCTCAAGTGATGGCTTTTGATACTTCTATGAGTAATTTGTATTTGTATCGTCCCAACTCTTCTTTTCAACAGTTTTCTTATAATCTTGGCAATATTGGTTTGGCCTTTGTTCCATTGACTTTCAGCTACAATCGCAGTGCTGAAAATATTTACAGAGCATATAGTCCATACATGGTTAGTTGTGATTCTGTAAAATATTTTCAAACCAAAAGGCCGTACACCGAATTTTCGTATACACAAGGCTTGGTTACAGAGCATTTTCCAGGTGGCTTGCATACGCAGCAGTTGAACAAGAATTTAGGATTGTCAATGGTATACAGTGTTATTTCATCGAACGGCACTTACCAATATCAGAAGACGAGAGGATCTTCATTTTCTGTTGGACTTAATTTTTCGTCGAATAGTGGGCGGTTTTTGTCTTTCCTGAGTCTTGTGTACAACGAATACCAAGCGAATGAGAATGGTGGTTTGAGTCTGACCACCGATACATCTATGTTTCAAAAGGGAATAAGTAAAAACAATCGGCAGCTATACGCGACCAATTTGACGGGAAGCACTAATAAAATGGAGCATAAGGGGGTGTCGTGGAAGAATTATTGGTATCTCTTTGGAAAAAATGATTCCATAACTTCTAAAAATTCATGGCATACGGGTTTGTTTAATGAAAGCCAAATAACTGGGAGTTATGCTGTTTTTAAGACCAATGCAGCGGATACGCTAAGTTCTTTCTTTAAATCTTACGCGGGCAATGGGAAGTTGAAGGATTCAGTTCATTTGAATAAGTTCGATAATTTCTTTGGGTTTGTGGTCGGAAATAAAAGTGATCGTATACTTCCACAATTAAAATTGGGATGGCGTCAACAATTTTTCAGTGATTATGCAGCAATGAATAGCGGCTTTGCAGAAGTTGATGTAACTCGAAGCATTGACAGCACTGCTCAATTTCGATTGAATGCGCAGTATGGCTTTATTGGCAGACGTGCCGGTGATCTAAAGCTACAAAGTAATGCATTGAAGTACTTTCGTGCTGGAGATGTTTTAGGATTGGATATTTCTTATTTCAATCATCAAGTGTCGTATTTTGATCAAAATTTTACTGTGAATGAGCATCAGTGGAGTAATTTATTTGCTAAGAGCACAACATATGCAGCTGCAATTAAATACACCTATGCTAAGTGGAATTTATCTTTTGATGCCGGCTATCAGGGCGTACAAGGTTATGTGTATTTTGATGCCAATGTAAATCCCTTTCAAAGCAGTACTTTTATTCATACCTATTATTCTTCTGTTTATAAGACCTATCAAAACCAGTGGTTGCGCGCGCGGACTTATGCACGGTATCAAAATTCATCGTCGTATTTGATTCAAATGCCAGAACTACTAGCGCGACAAGAAATTGCTTTTTTGATTAATCACAAAGCCATTCACGCTGAAGTTGGTTTTTGTATTACATACATGAGTTCATTCGTTAGTTCGGCCTATGATCCGAGTTTGCGGGATTATTATTTGCAAAATGCATTTAGTGTTGGCAATTATCCTTTTATGGATTTTTACGCCGCCATGCGTGTAGGACCCACTCGAATTTTTGTGAAAGTTGATCATGTTAATGCAGGGTTGACAGGGTATCACTACGAAATGTCACCATACTATCCAATGACAGATTTGTCTTTCAAGCTAGGGATCAGATGGGGTTTTTGGAATTGATGTCTTTTCTTATTGCCTCTCACTGATGACAAATACAAATTGATAAGTATGTTTTCAGAGGGCAATATGCCACTTTTTATTCGCGTTGAAAATGAGTTGTTCACCTTTGATTTCCATAGGTGATTCAAAATTATTGGTGTACAATTGACCGGTTCCTAAGCCTTGTGGCATTGTCGATTTTAATTCATAAGTCCATTGCGCTATGGCATTGAGCCCAATATTTGATTCCAGTGCTGAAGTAATCCACCATCCTGTGTTTTGTTGTTCAGCAATATTGATCCACTCTTGACTGGCTTTCCATCCGCCGATCAGACTTGGTTTTAAAATAATGTATTGAGGTTGGATGAACTGGAGCAGCTGTGCTTTTTCGGTGCGGGATGTATGCATTATTAATTCTTCATCCAACGCAATAGGCAAGGGAGTGTTTTTGCATAACTTGGCCATTACTGTCGCTTGTCCCTGACGGATGGGTTGTTCAATCGAATGCAACTTTAGTGCAGCTAATTTATCCAGCTTTGATGCAACTTCTTTCGCTGTAAAAGCACCATTTGCATCCACACGAATTTCAATTTCAGAGGCGGAAAAATTTCGACGAATTTCTTTTATGAGTGCTAGCTCTTGCTCGAAATCAATCGCTCCAATTTTTAATTTAATACAAGTGTATCCTTGCGTTATCTTTTGAGCAATACTGTTCTTCATCGATTGCGCATCGTCCATCCAAACCAAACCGTTAATGCGTATGCCTTGCTCACCTCGAGAGAACGGGTTGTCAAATAGAATTCGTTTGCCGCCCGTTTCCAGGTCCTTCAGTGCACTTTCAAACGCAAAGCGAATGGAAGGAAAGTTTAAGATCGTACCTTCGAGTTCGGCTGTTGTCGCTCCAGCACTATTCACTGCTTTACAAAATTCACGTAGTTTTTCTTCGAAATCTGGTCTGTCGTCAATACTCAGTCCAACCAAAGGATTGCATTCTCCCAGTCCTACTATATGTGGGTTTTCTTCGTTCCACAGTTTGATGATCCATATTTTTTTATGGGTTAAAATTCCTCTGGACGTTCCACTTGGTTTTTGAAATTGAAGTTGATATGGAAAGAAATTTGCTTTCACTGCATTACAAATTTCCCGCGCCCAGTAAGATGGCGAACAGTAGTGTTGACAAAGCTATTTTTTTTAATTCAGGATCTAAAGATCCAGGATTATTCTGAGTAAAAACTTTTTTCAAATTCATGATATGAATAGGCACTATCATCAAAAAAAGAAATTGTTTGGGGTTGTCATAATTCATGCACACGTATATTATTGCACAGATATTGGCGGCACTTAATAAAAACAAATGATAATATTTTGAACGTTCTTGTCCGAGATGAACCACCAATGTTCTTTTTCCTGCTCGCTCATCTGGAATTCTATCGCGCATGTTGTTCAGATTGAGTACAGCAGTGCTTAAAAAACCTATAGCTGAAGCGGGAAGAAATAAAGCACTTTGCAATTCATGATGGTGTAAATAGTAAGTTCCAGTAACGCCTACTATTCCGAAGAAAAGAAAAACAAATAGATCTCCTAAACCACGATAGCCATATGGATTTTTTCCTGCGGTATATTTTATAGCCGCAGCAATAGCCGCAAGTCCCAATAAAATAAAAAGTATTCCGTAACTCAAATCAATATCTTTTGTCCCTTCGTAAACCAGTGCTATTCCTGAGATTAGAGAAAGTACAATAAATACAATTATTGCTTTTTTCATTTGTCGTGCAGTAATCGCTCCTGATTGTACAGCCCTTGTCGGACCAACTCTTTCAGCATTGTCAGCGCCATGAATACTATCGCCGTAATCATTGGAAAGATTAGAAAGTATTTGCAAAAACACAGTAGTGAGTATTGCTAAAATAAAAACATGCTTATTAAAATAACCATTGCTTGAAGCCAAAGCACTACCCAGGAAAATACAAGAAAGTGCCAAAGGCAGTGTTCGTAAACGAAATGCTTTGAGCCAGTGTTTAAGCATTTTTTTTCAGTGTTAAAGTCCGTAACCATGGCAACCATTTCATTCTTAATGCAATTTTATTTACAATGATTTTGTCAGCAGGTTCCAATAAATCAGAATCAATATTTTTTACAAGAAACTGAATGTCTTTATTAGAAACCGATTTGTCGTTGTACAAAAGATTCACAAAGTCGTACACTTTGTTTTCGCACAATGATTCAACATCTTTCTTTTTAAAAGCAAAGGGAAGGTCTATTTTGTAGTCTTCCACAATTTGATTTTCAGCAATAATGTTGCTGATCTTGTCGGCGTTTTTTTGGTCCTCAATGTGCAGTGCCAACTGGTGAAAAATTGAGGAGACATCTCCGTGAAATTTATTCAGTAAGGAGCCGGTTTTAGAACTCTCGTGAATGCGGTAATGAGAAATTACTTCTGGTATCACTTTTATGTCCGTGTGCCCCTTCATTAATAATATCTTAATATACATCTCAGTGTCCATTCCGTAGTGCAGGGCTTCGGTTGTTTTGCCAACTTTAAGCACATCTTCCAGCAAAACATAAACAGAAGGCTGCCAGAAATTGATGCGTGAAATGGTTTTTCCCAATGTAGCAAACTGCTGTGTCACAAAGTCACTGTGTTCGTTAGTGTTCACATTTTCAATTTTGGTAGTCCCGATGATGATGCTCGCCTGCGTCGATAAATACGTTTCAGCAATTTTGTGCAAGGCACCGGGTTCTAAATAGTCGTCGGAATTTAGCCAATTGAAAAGCGTGCCAGTGCATTTTTCGAGCCCCTTGTTTATGGCGTGACTTTGTCCGCGGTCTTTTTCAGAAACCCAATAGGTGAGGTGTTGTTCATATTTTTTAATGATCTCCACTGTTTGATCTGTGCTTCCGGCATCAATGATAATATACTCCAAATTTGGGTAGTTCTGATTCAATACGGATTGAATGGTTTGTTCAATGTATTGGCCCTGATTGAAGGAAGGAGTGATGATACTTATTTTTGGCAACGCTGACATTATGGAAATTTAGGGTATTGTTGAAAATCAGGATCGCGTTTTTCTAAAAATGCTTTTTTGCCTTCTTGCGCTTCCTCCGTTAAATAGTACAATAGTGTGGCATTGCCCGCCAATTCCATGATGCCTTGCTGACCATCTAATTCAGCATTAAGAGAAGCTTTAATCATTCTTAAAGCGAGCGGACTTCTTTTCATTATGGTTTTACACCATTCAACAGTAGTGTTTTCAAGTTCAGCAAGTGGAACAACTTTGTTGACCATGCCCATTTTTTCGGCTTCTTCAGCAGTGTATTGTTCACATAAAAACCAAATCTCTCGGGCTTTCTTTTGGCCGACGTGACGCGCTAAATAAGATGAGCCAAAGCCACCGTCAAAGCTGCCGACTTTCGGACCTGTTTGACCAAAACGCGCATTGTCAGAAGCAATCGTTAAATCACAAACAACGTGTAAAACGTGTCCACCACCAATAGCATAGCCATTTACCATCGCGATAACAGGTTTGGGCAGGGAGCGTATTTTTTTATGTAAATCCAAAACATTCAAGCGCGGTGTTCCATCTTCGCTGATGTACCCGCCAATTCCTTTTACGTTTTGATCACCGCCTGAGCAAAATGCTTTGTCGCCTGCGCCGGTAAAAACAACTACATTGATGTCGCCGCGCTCTCGGCAAATGTCCATTGCCTCCAGCATTTCAAAGTTGGTTTCGGGACGAAAGGCGTTGTATACCTGCGGACGGTTGATCGTGATTTTTGCAATGCCTTCAAAGAATTCAAATTTAATGTCTTGATAGTCTTTGATGCTGCTCCAAATTCTTTCTGCCATATTAGTTTTTTTTAAGGTAATCGAAGTACTGTAAAAGTATTTCAGAATTTAAATCTCCTTTGGTTTTTATTTCCACTACACAACATTTTGTGTACTGCGGAGCGTATATTTTTTCTAGCGCTGCGCTTAAGGTTTTTTCGTTTTTGCAAAGAAGGAAATCTACGTTAAATGCCTTTGCAATATATTCTGCCGACCAGTTGTGTTTGGTTTCAAAAAACTGTTCAAGCTCCGCTGTTTGTCCTGGGCCGTCAATGATTCTGAAAATATTTCCACCGCCATTGTTGATGATGATGATGCGCAAGTTATTGGGCAAATGTTGGTTCATCAATGCGTTGGAATCATAAAAGAAGGAAAGATCGCCGCTGATGACAGTTGTTGTTTTTTTTGACGCGTAGGCCGCGCCGGCTGCAGTGCTGATGGTGCCGTCGATGCCACTCGTTCCGCGATTGCCGTAGCCAAATAAATTTCGTTTAGCGAACGTGTTGAATAAGTTCGAATAGCGCACCGGTGTGCTGTTGGCCAGTTGCACATCGGATTTTTTTGGCAAAGCATTCAAAACAATGTCGAAGGCTTTTAAATCGCAAAAGGGAATTTTGTCGAGAAATTTCCTGAAAATAGCGAAGAGTTTTTTGTCTTTGCTGATCCACAGTTCTCTATAGGTCGATGCTGTTGCCGTTGCCTTTTCAAAATGCGGCAAAATCTGTTCAGGAGCGACAGGAATAATCCTCGTTAA
>CANFBW010000103.1 GCA_947444925.1 Flavobacteriales bacterium
CACTTTTAACCCCCTTGTCTTCAATGTTTGTTTTGTACTGTAAATAGTAGTAATTGCTATTGTTGACCTCTTCTACATTTGTAGTTAAATCGTATTGGCTATATAAAATCGCAGTATTCCAAAAAAGCTTGTTGTTGACGATGTGATTTATTTTTAAAGACGAGGCGAGATTGCTCCACTTGACTTTGGCGTAGTATTTTAAATTGTGAATAGATTCATCGCTTAAGCTGAAATCATCGCCGCTGTACATAGCACTGAAAAAGAATTTTGTTTTTGCATTTATTTCGGCGGACAGTTTGGTGTTGAAATCGTAAAAATTGTAGGAACCAAATTGATCTTTGGGCATAAATGCCTTTGCAAATAAATGTGCGTATGAGCTTCTGCCAGAAACCATCAGCGACACTTTTCTTTTCACAAGTGGTGTTTCCAACAAAAACTTAGAAGCGGCTATGCCTAAACTAATATCACCACTGAATTTACTTTTATTTCCTTCTTTCAAATTCATATTTACCACTGACGACAGTCTTCCTCCGTATTCAGAAGAGTAGCCTCCTTTTGTGATTTCAAATGTTTTAATGGCATCGGAATTGACCACAGAAAAAATACCAAACAAATGAAAAGGATTGTAAATGGGCGCATCGTCAATCAGTACTAAATTTTGATCCGAGGCAGATCCTCTAACAAACAAGCCCGGTGTTGCTTCGCCACCACTTTGTATACCAGGCAGCATTTGGGCGATTTTTAGCGGATCACTTTCGCCCAGTATAGAAGGTATGGCCTGCAATTGCCGAACAGGTATGTCAATTTTTCCTGACTGCAGCGATGTGCTTTCTCGTGTGAATTGCTTGCCAATGACAACAACAGCAATTCGAGTTGGCGCAGCAATCATTAGTATTTCAACACGAAGGCTTTGCTTTACTGAAACCATTTGCTCTTTTGGCGCATACCCTAAATAAGCGTAAGAAATACGATGTGCCCCCGAATCCAACTGCATGGAAAAAAAACCCATTGCATTTGAAAAGCAGCGTAGCCCAAGATCCTCGTCGAGCACCACCGCTCCAATCAATGGCTCACCACTCATACTGTCTTTAATTACCCCACAATACGTATAATGCTTTGCACACACAGCCAATGCGCTAAAACAAAACAAAACGATCAGAAAAGTACGTTTATTCATACAAAAAAGGAAAATGACTCTGGGGTTTCCAGAGTCATTTAAAGCTGAAACTAAAATTATTTTAATGATTATCCGGAATCGCAACTTTAGATTTATGTCTAGGGCGATAGATCCTTCGGGGTACCTCAGGAAGACAAATGCGAATGATTTTCCACAAAGGTTTTTCAAGAATCATTGTCTTCCGAATATTTGAGATTAAGAGGAGAAACGAAGTTTCGGTCTTTGAATGACCTATCGCCACTTGTGTCAAAGGATTGGTGCAATTACGGATAATCATATTATTGTATTTATTAGTTTACGCCACAAGCATGCCACATGTAATTTTCTACATCAACATGATAGCCTTCTGATTGAGCACTCATAAACAACCTAATGGTATCACCTTGACTGCTATAACTCTGGCTCTCTAAATGATTGTCATAGATTTCATGCAACATTGCTGTTTTTCCGTACGCTGTATTTTGCAATGCATTTCGACAGGTAGTAGCGTAGGTTAAATTCACTTCAAACTTACCTGTTTTTGGAACTTTAATCGCTATTTGTCCGCCTGAAACTACTGCATCTTCGCTGTTGGAAAAAAGAGAACGGCTGCCGTCGCTTTTAATTTCTTGAATGTTGTATTGAAGTGCATTTTTGTTGCTCGCTTTTTGGGCCGCATAATCCCATATCGCCACGTTTGGCATTAGCATCACTGAACTTGGCATCCAAACAGGAGCAGCACCAATATAATTGGGCGCATTGTACTGTTTGAATTTCAACTTAAGAATCATTTCTTTTGAAGGGGTTACCGGATTGGGTTTCTTTTCACACGAAGAAAGAAAGGCGCAGCCCGCTATCATAGCCCATGACAGCAGAGATAAAAATTGATGTTTCATAAAAAATGGAATTAAAAATTAGTTTAGGTTGGCCGAATTTCGACCGCTGCAAAACTCCAGCAAATATTAAATGTTGCAAACCACACAGCACACATGTCACGTTAAAAAATCTAAATAAATAATTGATTTCTGTTAACTTTTGTCAATTTCACTGGAATTGACTGTCAACAAAATAAAACACCCAAAACACCCGCGCAAAGAATGCTCATTTATGCAGAAGTATAATGCAAAAAGATAATTTACCAGTGCAATACAACAAGCAAAAAAAAATAGCGCATTAATATTGCATGCCTCGCCACGCAAAGTTTGATTATCAGCAAGAGGACAAATTCAATAAAGCTCCACTCGCAGTATCGCCCCGCGAAAGAGCTTAAGGCAAGTTGATCCATCAATATGCTTTTTTACTGTTTCTAAATTACAAGCTGGAAAACCCCTTGTTTACAAAATGAATATTGCCGGCAATGGCTTGAACGTGTATTGCACCAGGGGCAAATATTAAATGATTGATAGACATTTATTGATTAGGGATGCTGGGCATTTATACAACTGAGCAAATCACAATTTTAGCTCGCGAACATGCCTATTCAATTTTTGCAGAAGTGCCCATTCATAAAGGAATTTCGATTTAAAAATCAGATGGTAGTCCCGTTTTTTTACTACAAAGGCAAAGAAGTAGATTATGCTAATTTAATTTACACGCGTCTCCTATTCTTGTGGTTATAATCCAAAGAAACTCCAATCACCGCAATAAATTGACAGTTTGGTATTTTGCAGTGGAACCGCATTATATATAAACACAACTGCACCATAAAAAATATCAAAAAAAAAGAAGGTCATCACAACCTTCTTTTTTCATTTTTATCAAAACACTTTTACTCCTTAATGAACTTGAAATAAAAATTATTACTCAACAAAACATAAGCGCCGCTTGGTAAATTAATTGTAGAAACTTTACCAGATTGACTCACGTCATTTTTCACAATGTTGCCATATGCATCGATAATTTTATATTCAAAATTGCTTTCCATTCCCACAATATTCAACTCCGTTGACACAGGATTTGGAAAAATTCCAAGTCCGCCATTTTGGTAGGTTTCAAATACCGAATTAGCGGCAGTGACCACCACTGCTATTTGATTAGAAATGGCTAGTGAAGGATTTGAGCACGTAACATTTGGTGTCATTTCAACTTCAATAACGTCAGTGTTTGCTAAAGTTGTAGAAGTATATGTTGCACTGGTAGCACCTGATATAGGCGATCCATTTTTACTCCAAACATATTTTGGAGTGGTACCTCCATTTGTTGGCGCAGCTGTAAAAATAATTGACTCGCCTGCTTTGACTGTATTGTTTGCTCTATTTGAGCTCAACAAAACAGATGGAACAGTAGATGAACTTACAACTGCTGAAATTGCTGCCCGTGGACTTTCACACGTGGTATTTGGCACAATTTGAGAAACATAATAGTTCGTTGTTCCAAGATTATCGGTGGAAGGAATTGTAGCTGTAGAACTTCCTGTACCGCCTGAAGAAGCAGTACCATACCATTTAAGATTTAAACCTGTTAATGCCGTTGCACTTAATGCGCCAGTAACTCCTTCACACAATGAAGCTGAGGCAGCAGTTACAGGTACTATCGGAGTACAAATGGCTACTCCAGAATTTACATCTCCAAATTGAAATCCAGAAAAAATCACCTGTTGATCGGTAAAAGCTATCGGCTGGTATTGAGCATTTTGAGCACTGTTTACCACAATGATGACCACTTCAGAAACTTTAGTATAATCAAATTTACTGTTGTTTAAATCAATGCCCGCAGGATAAGTAGTATTGGATATAGTTACTGCATTCTTGAAATCAAATTCAAAATTTACTGACGTATTAGGCTTTAATGGACCTGGCCCAACCTGTTCGTCAGTATGCACTGGAGATTGACCCTGCACTGAAACGTGGTTTGTATTAAAACCAATTTCGTAGCGATAATATGCGCCGGTAGCCCAAGTGTTTCTGATTATAGAACCATCCACTACAGCGCTATTGAATGCTAAAATTGTTCCGTCAGCATCCTTTAGCTGTATTTTGATTTCTAAATTCACTGTATTGGTTGATGGTGCGCTAACATTCATTTTCATTACAGCGTTTTGTGTTAAATCCAAAGTATAAGGAACTCTGGTGCTATTGCAATGAGCGCCAAATCCGAGTCCAATCGCTTCGTACTTATTCGCTGCTTGAGACATGGTATAAATTAATTTACCGTCACCAGCTCTCGTTTTTTCAGCTTTAAATGGAGTGGATACTAATTTATCTTCCCACCAAAAAATACCAGCATATGTTGCCGCTTTTGGAGCTGCGCAATCTTTTCCGCCCGTTAACACTGCTAATTGTTCTGTAGTTTCAAACATATCAGTAGCGCCTTTTGTTGAAATTTGAGATGCTCCAATCACCGTGATAATAATGTTGCTTGATGTTGCTACAGCATTTCCAAACTGATCATATGAAACCGCTTTGATGGTGTGCGCTCCTCCCGACAAAAGACTTGTGCTATAAGAGTATGGCGCTTGCGTATCAGAATTCAATAAAATATCACCATCATAAAATTCAACTTTAGAAATAGTACCGCCAACAGAAACTGTAGTGGTAGCCGAAATTGTTACTACCTGTCCCGCATTAAACTGAGCATTAGCGTTTGGAGCTGTTAAGGTAATGGTGCCCGACACCGAACTTGAACTACACTTATTTTTTAAATATGCTTTAACCAAGGCACCTGAAGTAGTGATTTGACCACCACTCCAATTGCTTTTAGCTGTAGTTCCACTTGTTAAAATTGATGCTGTTTCGTTTTTATTGGATATCGCCCAGTTACAAGCACCAATCTTTTTTTGATCTAAATAATCCCACCAAGTTTGAGTATTTCCAGCATTATAACCTCCATTGCCACTTGGATCACAAGTTCCATATTCAGTTACAAAAATGGCGGCTCCTTTAGTCATCGCATTATTGATTTTTATTCGCAAATCATTGTTGTGATCGGTACCGCCTCCTGCGTAAAAATGTGCGGTGTAGGCAATGTTAGTACCTGTTACTTTATTGTCGGCAGCCTCTTCAACTTCTCGCGAGTAACTTCTGGTTCCACAAATAATGATATTGTCGGCATCGTATTGACGAATATAACTCACCACTTCGTTATGATAAGCACGCAAAGTGCTCCAGCTTTGATTAATTGGCTCATTAAAAGTTTCATACAACACATTTGGTTTATCTCCATAAGCCTGAGCAATTTCTTTAAAAAAAGTTTTTGCAGCCGCTTTTTGAGATGCGGTTTCGGCATTGTGCGAATGGAAATCAACAATAACATAAATGCCATTTGCAATGGCAGCATCTATCACTCTAACAATTTTTGCTTTCTCTCCTGCCGCATTGTTTAAATAACCTTGTTGCCCGCCCAAATCTTCAACACCCATTACAGCGCGAATCACATCAATACACCAATCATCTCTCAACCATTTAATGGTAGTAGCGTCAAAAAAAGTAGCTCCTTCGTTTGAGTTACTCCAAAAATTCGACATACCTCGCAAGGCTACAGGATTCCCCAATTGATCCGTAATTTGTGAGCCCGTCACTTTCAACTGACCATATTTCTGAACAGGCGTTTGCGCTATCAAACTGCTCATTTGAACGAATAAAAACAAAATCATCGTCAACAGTTTAGCTGGCGAAATGCAATACAATTTTTTCATAGTTTTTGGTTTAGGTTATTAATAAATTCAAAAAAAAAGGCATAAAAAAAAGGGACAGAAACCAAAAAAATCACAAAACGATTTCATCGATCCCTGTCCCCTTCAAAACTATTTGCCTTCACAAAAGATGCTCAGCAAATAATCTTACTACAGTCTCCGAATATATAAAGTAAACCGAAAAGTTGCAAATGAATTTGTAATCAATATTTCTCTTTCCTTTTGAAAGTTGGTCACCTATTTTAAATTTCAAATGAATCATGGATACGAGTGGAAGAGACGAAATGCTTTCGTCTACGATAACCTTTACTTTGGTTTGGATGAATTTGGTAGAGTCGCAATGCCTGCGGCTGTACAGTGGTTTTGAAATCACCACCCAAGCAATAGCCGCAAGCATTGCGGCTCTACCTCAACCTAAAAACATTCTTGGTAATTAATACTGCACCACTATCTGACTAGAAATGGTTTCCTAATTCAAACTCACTATCCACGCGTTGATATAAGTGGCTACTTCTTGCCAGTTATCTTGTCCGCAAATGAAATGGGTTCTGCCAGTAAATTCCTTGAAATCGATTTTACTATTGACGTCTTTATAGGCTTCGTAATTTTTTTTATTGAGCGATGACGGAATGATATTGTCCTTCTCCCCTGCTATGATCAACAA
>CANFBW010000104.1 GCA_947444925.1 Flavobacteriales bacterium
GAGTGGACGCAGCGCGAAAGTGAGTTTGAAAAAAGGGCTGGTTTTGTGATGATGGCGACTTTGGCGGTGCACGACAAAAAAGCAGAGGACAAAAATTTTTTGGCTTTTCTATCCCTCATTGAAAAGGAGGCCTGCGACGAACGTAATTTTGTGAAGAAGGCTGTGAATTGGGCTTTGCGGCAAATTGGAAAAAGAAATATGCGACTTAACGCAGCAGCAGTTCTTTGTGCAAAGCGCATTCGCACACAAAGCGGTAAAAGTTCAAAATGGATAGCGACCGATGCGCTGCGTGAACTACAAGATGAAAAGCATCTTGTGCAAATTCAAAAAATATCGAGAAGGAATAGATAGCATTTTTAGTGCGTTGATTGACGTGTGTAGCGTTTTTTTTTACTTTCATATCATAGTGCCATTACGCTAAAAACTCAATAGATATGGAGAATCAAGAAAAGAAGGTTTGGATAAAACCAGAGTTGTGTGTTGATGACATACAAGGTACCGCAGATTTTATTAAATTTCCCAATACCTGGCCTGAAGCCGTTACTTGGCACAGTGGCGGTCTGGGATAGTTTTGACTCTGAATTAAACTAGTGCTCGACAGATTTTTTCCAGTACACCCCCGTCCAGTCAATAATGTGCATTTTGTCATTGATCTTGTGCATCGCGCGAAATTCATCCACCGCTATTTTACAGCTTGATATTCCGTTGTAATCATCAATAACAATGAATCCGCCAGGGCTCACCTTGTGATACATTTCCCAGTCAAACTGTAGTGCTATTCAATAGTTAAATCTGTTAATTGTTTTCAACTGGAATAGTTAGCTTTTCTGCTTAGCGGCCTTCAGCATTTTTTTCTCTTGTTTAGCAATTTTTTTGTTGAGTTCTTCCACTTTTTTTTGAATAAATCTTTTGGCTCCTTTACCTTTTGATGACTTTGTGTTGTCAAATTGTTTTTGGGCTTCCTCGTAAACACTTCGGGCGTGTTTGTACTCGGCTATAGTGAATTTTCGCTTTCCTTGTTTTTTTTCATCGAGGAGTTCTTCGGCATGCCAAAACATCATGGCACCTATGATGTATTTGTTTTTTGGATTGAATTGATAGGCTGACAAGGCGCTTTGCATTAGGGCTTTGTCTTCGCTGAGGGTGTTGCGCGCATTGAGCGAATCAGTGAAATGGTAATCGAAACAATACGCTCTTTTGCTTTCGGGTGTGATGCCGTGCCATTTAAAGTATTTCCACGATATGGGATTGCTCAACAATTGAAAGGTGGGATCAGCGGGAAGATGATTTTGTATGAAGACGATAGGGTGACCCAAAAAGAAAAGGTAATTGACCTTTTCGCTGCAATGTTTTTTATTGGTATTGAGTTTCATGCCCCAAGTGGCGTCAACCAAATACCAAAGGGAATCTATGCGCACGGCATTCCAGGCATGGTCAACATCTTTTCGTTTTGGTGTCCAAAATTTGAAAGGCTGTTTGGTGTAACCAATAACGAATACGCAAGGTATTTTTGCGCTGCGACACAACTCTCTAAATAATATGGCAACGTCGCCACAAACGCCTTGTTTGGAACTCAAGAGTTCTTTGGCGGAGAGTTGGCGCTTGATGTTTTTGCGGTCTTTAAATTTAGCATAGTCATAGGTAATGAAATTGCCTATGAAAGAATAAAAGGCCCGCACTCTTTCGTAATCGTTGACACAGCTCTTGTTGAAGTATTTAAGCAGGGCATCGCTACTTTTCATCGCGCTGCTGGGGGTTTCTAGAACGTGCTTGTCAACTTTGTCAAAATCGCCAACTATGGTGCTATCGTAAACGCGGTAGCCTGCCATACGCAACGATGTGTCCAACCCTGTGAGCTGAGCAGCAACAGGAAGGGCTGAGGTAAGCAGCAGAAGAAAGAAAATATTTCTCACGTTTGATAGAATGCTTGTGCGTGATAAAGCTATGAATATTAATAAGGCGAAGCTTCTAAAAACAAAAAAAACCCTGCGATTTTGCCGCAGGGTTTCCTTTTGTATTTGTTTTTTACTCAGCCAATACGATGACTTTGTTGCCATTTACTTCGACAACGCCGCCTTCAATTTTGAAAATTTTTTCACCTTCTGCTGTGTTTACTTTCACATCGCCTTTTCCAAGACTAGAGATCAGCGCAGCATGACCGTTCAAAATTTGCATAATACCATCGCTACCCGGCACCGTGATGCGATCGGTAGTGCCTTCGAACAATTTTTTATCGGGAGTTAAGATATCTAAGTTCATAATGTACAGACTTATTTAGTAGAACCCATCATTTTTTTGCCTTTCGCAACTGCATCTTCGATAGTACCTACCAAGTTGAAAGCTGCCTCCGGATATTCATCCACTGCACCGTCCATGATCATGTTGAATCCTTTGATAGTATCTTCGATACCTACCAAAACACCTTTCAAGCCAGTGAACTGCTCAGCTACAAAGAAAGGTTGTGATAAGAAACGTTGCACTCTTCTCGCGCGGTGAACCACCAATTTGTCTTCTTCAGAAAGTTCGTCCATACCCAAGATAGCGATGATGTCTTGCAATTCTTTGTAGCGTTGCAAAATCTCTTTCACTCTTTGTGCACAGCCGTAGTGCTCTTCACCCAAAATTGATGGAGAAAGAATTCTTGAAGTAGAGTCCAAAGGATCCACTGCTGGGTAGATACCCAACTCAGCAATTTTACGACTCAATACTGTAGTAGCATCTAAGTGGGCAAAAGTTGTAGCCGGAGCTGGATCCGTCAAGTCATCTGCAGGAACGTAAACCGCTTGTACCGATGTGATAGAACCTCTTTTTGTTGACGTAATACGCTCTTGCATCATACCCATTTCAGTAGCCAACGTTGGTTGGTAACCTACTGCTGAAGGCATACGTCCCAAAAGTGCAGACACTTCAGAACCCGCTTGTGTAAATCGGAAGATATTGTCGATAAAGAAAAGTACATCTCTTCCTTCGCCGTCTTTGTCGCCATCGCGGAAATACTCCGCAAGTGTTAATCCTGAAAGGGCAACACGTGCACGTGCTCCAGGAGGTTCATTCATTTGTCCGAACACCAATGTTGCTTGTGATTGTGCCAATTCTTTTTTGTCCACTTTCGACAAGTCCCATCCGCCTTCTTCCATGGAGTGTTTGAAAGCCTCGCCGTATTTGATAACGCCTGACTCGATCATCTCTCTCAAAAGGTCATTTCCTTCACGGGTTCTTTCTCCAACACCTGCAAATACAGATAATCCAGAGTGGCCTTTAGCGATGTTGTTGATCAACTCCATAATCAATACGGTTTTACCAACACCCGCACCACCGAACAAACCAATTTTACCACCTTTTGGGTAAGGCTCAATCAAGTCGATTACTTTGATACCTGTATACAATACTTCGGTTGAAGTAGACAATTCTTCGAATAAAGGGGGCATGCGGTGAATACCGTAACCACCTTCGTAACTAACGCCGCCAATACCGTCGATGGCTTCACCCACAACGTTGAACAAACGTCCTTTGATTTGCTCGCCCACCGGCATGGTGATGGCAGCGCCTGTTTGACGAACCGCCATACCGCGTTGAAGTCCATCGGTAGAGTCCATTGCTAGCGCTCTTACTGTGTCTTCACCTACGTGTTGCTGACATTCTAAAATAATTTTTTGACCGTTAGGACCTGTGATTTCAAGGGCATCGTAGATGTTTGGCAACGAAGCTCCTTCTAAATCAAAGCTCACGTCGATTACAGGACCGATGATTTGAACGATTTTACCTACCTGATTTGACATTATATATTGCGATTAGTTAATAATTTTTTCGAGTGCAAAGCTAAGGCTTTTTAATAAAAACTGACAATTAAATTCGCATTTTTATTTTACTGAGAATGATCAGCAAAAAATTTCTACTGAAATCAATGCTTTTGCACGAAAAAAATATCTTTTTTGGCGTTGATAAAAGAATCGCGTAGGTTTGAACAGCATCAATATAAAGCGCAATAAGGGTGAAAGTATATTACGATTTAAAGGATTTTGTAAAGTTACAGAAGGCCATTGTTACCACTGGCACTTTTGATGGACTGCATTTGGGGCATCAAACTATTTTGCGCCGGCTAAAGGAAATTGCTGCTAAAGAAAAAGGAGAGACAGTGGTGTTGACCTTTGATCCTCATCCGAGGATTGTGATTTACAACGACACCAATATTCGTTTGATCACCACTCTACCTGAAAAAATTGCGCTTTTGGAGAAGGAGGGGATTGATCATTTGATCGTTTTGCCTTTTACCAAAGAGTTTTCGCGTATTACGTCAATTGACTTTGTTAGAAATATATTGGTGTCGGCCATAGGAACCACCAAGTTAGTGATCGGTTACAACCATCTTTTTGGCCGCAACCGAGAAGGTTCTTTTGAGCATTTGCTTGAGTATGGGCCGGTGTACGGTTTTGATGTAGAGGAGATTCCCGCCCAGGAAATTGACAATGTCGACATCAGTTCAACCAAAATACGGGAAGCACTTGAGGTGGGTAAAATTCCCTTGGCGAACAAATATCTTGGGCATCCTTTTTCAATGCGCGGTAAGGTTGTAGAAGGAAATAAAAAGGGGAGAACCATTGGTTTTCCAACGGCAAATATTGTGTCAGCTGATGCGCACAAAATGATTCCTGGTGTTGGTGTTTATGCCGTGCGGGTGAAAATGGAAGGGAAGGATTGGGGTGGCATGATGAATGTTGGTTTTCGACCAACCATTCAAGAAGCACAAAATATAAATGTAGAAGTTCACGTTTTTGGATTCAGTGGTGATATTTATGGCCAGGAAATTGAAGTGTTTCCGCTGAAGAAGATTAGAGATGAAAAGAAATTTGAAGGTTTAGAGCAGTTGAAACTGCAACTCGAACAAGATAAAATCAAAAGTTTGGAACTGTTGAAATGAAAATACAAAACGCCTATTTAGCCTTATTCTTGCTGCTGACGCAAATGTCCTTTGCGCAGGAGCAGGATTCTATCAGTGTTTCCTATAAAAAAATCGCAGCATTTGACCACTTGAAAATTAATATTGACGATACTTCTTCGGTAGTGAAATTGGTGCTCAAAGGAAAAAAATTCAGTGCTGTTCCAGCGGAAGTTTTTACACTCACAAGGCTCGAGTATTTGGATTTATCGGGCAATAAGATCGACAGTTTGTCTCGTGACATCGCTAAGTTGAAAAACCTGAAGGTGCTCTTGCTCGACGGCAACAAGTTAGAAAGCTTGCCCGAAGAGATTTATCAGCTCAAAAACTTACAAGTATTGCGTTTGGGCCGAAACAACATTTTTTACATTGGCGCCAGTATCAAGCAAATGCAGGCCCTGGAGATTTTAGATTTGTGGAACAACAATGTTGCTGAATTTCCAGAAGAATTGAGCGAAATCCCCCATTTGAAGGTTTTGGATTTGCGCTCTGTGTCCATGAATGATGAACAACAATTTCAAATCATGAAGTTGCTTCCCAATACAAAAGTATTGATGGATGTGAGTTGCAATTGCAACTGATTATTCTACGATCGTTGTGCGAATGTTGTTGATGGCTACCTTAATTTTCTTAAAAGTAGCATTTGACATGGTAACTGTTTTTGTAGAATCGGCGGCAGTTTCAACCTTAACTTCATTATAGTATTCTTCCACTTTAATCAATTTGTCTTTGATTTGAGCCAACTCTATTTCTTTGCAATCCTTCAGTAATCCTATAAGGCTTTTTAAAGACGATTGTTGTTCACTAACCTTTGAGGTGATGAGGTTGCTTTCGCCTTCAGCTGAGCGCAGGCGCGTTGCAATTGATAAGCCCTCTATCCATGAACCAATGAGTACTGCGGCTGATACCGATTGCATTTGATTTTCATAAAGGTAGTGGTCGGTTGCCAAATAAGCCTCGCTAATGATCGTCAACAGTGAATCTTTGTTGTTCATGTTTGCCTCCATTCGGGTGGTGATTTTTTCGTTGAAGACATCTAATATGTTCAATTCTGTAGCCATTTTTTGCGCTGCCTTGAGGTAGTTCACCGATTCTTGTTGATGGTCAAAAACACTGGTAAAGCTGAGGTCGGCAAAGTAAACGCCTAGATTTAAAGCCCGTTCCATGGTGGTTACATAGTCGGCTGTTTTTTTGTGGTCATTCAATAGTTCTGGGTCGTATAGTACTTTGCTTTTTTGTATGATTTCGGCCATTTCAATTGGAGAAGGCATGGCATTGAAAACCTTAGCCGCTGATTTAAAATCTCTGATTTGCTGTTTCGAAAATTGCACATCAACTTTATCAGCAGCCTGCACTGCTGAGGATTCTGCACCGTTATCACTGTCGTTGGAGTTGCATCCGAAAGCGATTGCCGAAAGAGTTACAAATAGTATTCGTTTCACTGGTAAATAGTTTAGTGTTTGATCGTTTTTACAAACATAGTAATTTCAAATGGATTGGAAATGTGAC
>CANFBW010000105.1 GCA_947444925.1 Flavobacteriales bacterium
CTCACCCATCAAATCCGATTTTACCTCAGCAACGAAAGACGATTTCAAAACACCTGCTCTGTCACCTCCTGTACCAGCGCAATATGCTTTTGCATAAGCCCAGCCTTTTCCTTCTGGATCGTTTTCAGGATGAACAGCAATTAAGGTTGGTACACCAAATCCTCTTTTGTATTCTTCACGAACCTCAGTACCTGGAGACTTAGGAGCCACCATGATTACTGTAATGTCTTTACGAATTTGAGTTCCTTCTTCAACGATGTTGAAACCGTGAGAATAAGCCAAAGCCGATCCTTTTTTCATCAAAGGCATCACCGCTTCAACAACAGATGTGTGTTGTTTATCAGGTGTTAAGTTGATTACTAAATCTGCTGTAGGAATCATTTCAGCATAAGTGCCCACAGGAAATTTATTCACTGCTGCATTTTTGTATGATTGACGTTGCGCTGCGATTGCCTCATCACGCAAAGCGTAAGAGATATCCAAACCAGAATCTCTCAAGTTTAAACCTTGATTCAAACCTTGAGCACCGCATCCTACGATGACCACTTTTTTTCCCTTAAGCGCTTTTACTCCTTCAGAAAACTCTGATGGGCTCATAAATTCACAAGTCCCTAGCTGAGCCAGTTTCTCTTTTTGCGTTAAAGTGTTGTAGTAATTTGCCATAACTTATTTATCAATTATTAATTGGATTGCAAAAATGCGAAGATTTGCCGAGATATGTAAATAAAAGTGTCGTTATTTTAGTTATATACCTATTAACTCGGTAATACACACCAAAAGCATATCTTTAAACCCACAGATTTTAAAATGAAAACAGGTATTTGCTTAAATATGATCATAAAAAATGAGGCACATCTTTTGCCTCGTTTATTTGCTTCATTGCACACTGTTGTTGATTATTATGTGATTTCCGATACAGGTTCAACCGACAACTCGATTGAACTAGTGAAGGAACTGGGAAAGAAATATAAAATTGAAGGAATTATTGAATCTCATCCTTGGGTAGATTTTTCGCACAATAGAAATATTGCACTTGAAATAGCTAACATAGCATTGCGAGAGCATAAACATCAGTGCAAATGGTGGTTGGCTTTTGATCCCGATGAAGAGTTAATTATTCATGATACCGATTTTGCCAAAAAATTAAATTCTACTATTTCCTATCGAATACCTAAAACATATAAGAACTTTATTATAACTCCATTGCTTCTAATGAGTTTTGAACAAAAGGAATGGAGATGGCAAGGTGCAATACACAATCACCTTGAAAACACAAGCGACAATAAACAAACTCAACTATTAGAAGGACTAAGCATAAAGTGTCATCTCTTCGAAGGAAATAAATCAAAAGCATTTGCCAATCAGAAAGAAAAAAGCATTCGTGATGCCGAGCTTTTAGAAATCGAATTGAAAGAAAGCATTCCAACGAGGACTAATATTCAACGCTATTTTAGCTTGGCAAATGAATACCACGAGGCTCAGCAAATAGAAAAAGCTATTGTGAATTTCAACATCGTTGTTCAACACCAGAATTTAGCACCAAAAGCAACCACTTACTTCGCACACTTGCAGTTGGGCAGCATCTATTTTGAACAGTACAAAGATCAATCAAAGGCATTCGAGTACTACACAAAAGCGGCGGCTATTATCAAAAATCGCAAAGAAGCATTTTATTTCATGGCAAAAATTCATTTGCTCAAAAAAGAATACACCGAAGCAAATCGATTACTTGAAATTGCCGCGAATAAAGCCCGCGACATTACTATTACTTTAGCCTACAACGATATCTATTTGTGGAAAGTTGACTTTGATACATTACTAGTAAAAATTCAACTAAAACAATGGAGCCAAGCTAAGATGATATTCAATCAACTAATACGCAACAACAATCTCCCTCTCGATAGAAAGAAAATATTATTGTCGTTGGGGGAAAAATATTTTTTCGAAATTTAAGAAGGATTACCAATTGTTTCCGCACTAGTAGGATGTGGCCCCCCCTAAAGTAGAGCCTAATTCTTCAAATTTCAAAACTGGTGCTTCCCAAGTTTTTAACTTTTGATCCTTTCTTTTCTCTTCGTTTTCCATACTATAGAATTTATTGCAAAATAACACATTTTATTTAAACAAAATACTGAAACAAACTTGGGTCTTCATTAATGTCGGTGTAGTTGATGCCATATTGCTGCATGCGTTCAATCAAACCTTGAAAATCATCTTTGTGTTTCAACTCCACACCTATCATGGCTGGTCCTGATTCACGCGCATTTTTCTTCACATATTCAAAACGCGTGATGTCGTCGTCAGGTCCCAACACCTTTGAAACAAACTCTTTCAAAGCACCTGGGCGCTGCGGAAAGCGAATGATAAAGAAATGTTTTAAGCCTTCGTAAATCATGGATCTTTCCTTGATTTCCTGCATGCGGTCAATATCGTTGTTGCTGCCGCTCACCACGCACACTACTTTTTTTCCTTTGATTTCATCTTTGTAGAAATCTAAAGCCGCCACTGACAAAGCGCCTGCGGGCTCTACCACAATGGCTTCTTCATTGTACAAACTCAAAATCGTGCTGCACACCTTTCCTTCGGGCACGAGTACCACGTCGTCAATCAAATCTTTGATGATGCTAAAAGTGATGTCGCCTACTTTTTGCACAGCAGCGCCATCTACAAATTTGTCAATCTCTTTCAATTCAATGGCCTTACCCACTGCCAAGGCCTGTTTCAATGCCGGTGCACCTTTTGGCTCAACGCCAATTAGCTTTGTGGTGGGACTCACTTGTTTGTAGTACGACCCCAATCCTGAAGCCAATCCACCACCGCCAACAGGGATAAAAATATAGTCGATGTTTTTCAATTCTTCATGAATCTCTTTGCCCACCGTACCCTGACCTTCAATCACTTTAACATCGTCGAAAGGATGAATGAATTCCAAACCTTCTTTCTTACTCACCTCTAAGGCTGCTTTGTAGCTGTCGTCATAAGTATCACCGGTCAATATTACTTGTACCCAGCTTTTGCCAAACATTTTCACCTTCTCCAGTTTTTGCTTTGGAGTGGTAGATGGCATGTACACCTTACCGTGAATACTCAATAAATTACACGAATAAGCAAAGCCCTGCGCGTGATTGCCCGCGCTGGCGCAAATAACCCCTTTGTCGAGTATGCTTTGCGGCAAGGACTTAATTTTATTGTAGGCTCCGCGGATCTTGTATGAACGCACGATTTGCAAATCTTCGCGCTTCAAATAAATTTCGCAGCCGTATTTCTCTGACAAAGCCAAATTCTTTTGCAAAGGCGTATGCATCGCAACGCCAACTAAATTCTCAGCGGCCTTGTTGATGTTTTCTATGCTAATGAGCGCCTCTTTTGTTTCCATTTAAATTTGAACTTTGAACATTAAACGATGATCTCTATGCTTCCCCTATTTCTTGCAAATAGTTGTGTAAACTTCTCATTGGTTTTGACACGGCAACGCGTCCTGAACGCACAAACTCAAGAATTCCAAAAGGCTCCAAATCGTTGAACAGCGACTTGGTTTCGTCTTTTCTTCCTGTTTTTTCAATCACCACAAATTCATTGTCGGCGTACAAAATCTTGGCATTGTGCTTTTCTACAATGGGATTCAAATTCGTTCCCAATTTCATTTTGTACAGTGCAATTTCACGCGCCACTACTTCTTCATCTAAGAAATAAGACGACATTAAAACGTCCACCAATTTCTCAATTTGCAGCACTACTTTTCTAACAGTATCTTCTGTACCATACACCACAATCGTAAAGCGATGAATGCCTACTTTTTCAGATTCAGATGTGGTTAAACTTTCAATGTTTATTTTTCTTCTGGTGAAGATTTGCGTTATTCTGTAAAGGATTCCTGAACAGTTCTCTGAAAAAACAGAGATCGTATATTTTTTAATTGCGTCGCTCATGGTACTGTATATTATGCTTCTAATTGAATTTCACTTACTGATTTTCCTTGAGGTATCATTGGAAACACGTTGCCTTCCTGCTCTACCATCACTTCGAGTAAATACGGCCCGTTGTGCGCCAACATCTCTTTGATTGAACTTTCAATGTCTTCTCTCTTTTCAACCTTCTTCGCCGGAATACCGTAGCCTTGTGAGATCATAACGAAATTCGGATTGATGAGCTCTGTTTGCGCATATCTTCTATCAAAAAACAACTCTTGCCACTGGCGCACCATACCCAAGAAATTATTGTTCAAAATAATAATCTTCACCGCCGCATTGGTTTGAAAAATAGTACCCAATTCCTGAATCGTCATTTGAAAACCACCGTCGCCAATGATGGCCAAAACCTCCTTATTTGGGTTGGCCATTTTTGCGCCAAAAGCTGCCGGCAAACAAAAGCCCATTGTTCCCAATCCACCTGAAGTTACGTTGGCATTGGTCGTTGCAAATTGGTAGTAACGCATCGCCATCATTTGGTGCTGACCTACGTCGGTTACCAATATTGCTTTCCCCTCCGTCATATCGCTCAATTTGCGAATAACTTCTGCCATTTTAATTTCAGGGGTAGAAGGATTCAACTCTTCCTTAATTACCTTTTCATATTCTATTTTGTCACAGGCTCTGAATTCTGCCAACCATTCTGAATGCTTATTGGCGTTCAACAAGGGCAATAAGGCATCCAAGGCTTCTTTAGCATCGGCATGAATTGGAATGTGCGCATGAACGTTTTTACTGATTTCAGATCTGTCCAATTCAATGTGGATAACCTTCGCTTGCTTGGCGTAAGCATCTAACCTTCCCGTAACGCGGTCGTCGAAACGCATACCAACAGCAATCAATACATCGCACTCATTGGTTTTCATATTGGGACCGTAATTCCCGTGCATTCCCAACATACCAACATGCAAAGGATGGTTAGTAGGAATAGCCGACAAGCCCAACAAGGTACTTGCAGCAGGAATACCCGTTTTTTCCATTATTGCGGTCAACGCCTCTTCCGCATGCGACAGCAAGATACCGTGACCCCACAAGATAAAAGGCTTTTTCGCAGCATTGATGGCAAGCGCCGCTTCCTTCACCTTGTCCATATTCATCTTCGGCACAGGTTGGTACGAGCGTATATAAGTACACTTTTCGTATGCATAGTCAAATTCCTCAAACAATGCATTTTTAGTAATATCAATCAATACGGGACCTGGTCGGCCTGAATTGGCAATATAAAACGCTTTAGCTATAGCACCCGGAATTTCAGAAGCTTTAGTTACCTGAAATGACCATTTGGTAACTGGTGCAGCGATTCCAATAATATCGGTTTCCTGAAAAGCATCGGTACCCAACAAATGTGCTCCTACTTGCCCCGTGATACAAACCATAGGTGTTGAATCGATCATGGCGTCAGCAATCCCTGTAATGAGGTTGGTGGCTCCTGGTCCTGACGTCGCAATGGCTACCGCCGTTTTATTGGTGGTTCGGGAGTAACCCTCTGCAGCATGGGTAGCACCTTGTTCATGGCGCACCAACACGTGGTGGATCTTGTCCTGATATTTGTACAATTCATCATACAATGGCATGATAGCCCCCCCGGGATAACCAAACACAATGTTAATTCCCTCCTCTAATAAAGAAAGTACTACCGCTTCAGATCCACTAATTTTTTTCGTCTCCATCTTGGTTTCTGTTTTCAGATTTTCCATTTCCATCACTAATTCCATAACCTCATTATATTAAAAAAGCCTTTCCCAACTGAGAAAGGCTTGTCTTTTACAAACAGCGTCTTTCTCATCTCCGTAAGGAGACTACCACCACGACGCTAATATTTTGGATTGATCTTTTCATTTTATGAGTACAATATTAAGAAAAGTATTCTGCTGTTTCAGCATTAGTAGCTCTTATTTTTTTAATTAATCCGAGACACAAAAGTACAATTAGCGCAAAAAACTCAGTTACCAAAGGCACTTTAGAACAAATTAAATACCAATTCCAAAGCTCAAACGCCCTTAATTTCCCTGATAGTACTTCAAGGCCTCGGGCAAGTATTTGGAAATTTCCTCAATTCTTCTTTCGTCGCTCGGATGTGTGCTGAGTAGCTCTGGTGGCTTGGCTCCTGCGTTTTCAGACATGCGCTTCCAAAAAACCAGCGCCTCTCGTGGGTCGTAACCCGCCATGGCAGCAAACACCAACCCCAACTTATCGGCTTCAAGCTCGTGCTGACGCGAGTAGGCGAGCATTCCCAGCTGTGAGGCAATGCCAAAAGACTGCATAAACAAGTATTGCGTTTGTTCCGATTTAGCGTCCAACGCCACCTGCAAAACAGATGAACCAAACTGAATTGCCAAAGCCTCGCTCATTCGCTCATTGCCATGGCGCGCCACTGCGTGCCCAATCTCATGCCCTAAAACAATGGCCAAACC
>CANFBW010000106.1 GCA_947444925.1 Flavobacteriales bacterium
ATAAAGTAATGGCGGTTAAGTCGATAAAAAGAGCAGATGCAACAATTCGGGTGAAAGATCAGAAGTTGAATGCTTTGCTTGAAATTACCAATGCCATCAACAGCAATGTGAGCAAAGAGAAACTCTTTGCCATTTATGAATTTGTGTTGCGCGAGCAATTAAATATTGGCAAGCTTTGCTTGTACTTGAACGAAGGAGATTGGAACTGTGCACTGAAATTTGGTTTGGAAAGCAATGACCTCGCTGTTGATGTGGAGCGTGATTTGTTGACCATTACAGGAATTACCGAAGTAAATTCAAATACGCACGGACCTTTTAAGGAGTTTGATCTTGTAGTGCCTGTATACCACAAAACAAAGCCATTGGCTTATTTGCTGATAGGCGATTTGACTGAAGAAGCCATCATGATTTCTCCCATCATTAAACATTTGCCTTTTATTCAAACACTAACCAATGTGATTGCTGTGGCAGTTGAAAACAAGAATTTGGTAGAGGAATCATTGCGTCAGGAGGGTATGAAAAAAGAGTTGGAGTTGGCTTCTGAGATGCAGTCGATGTTGTTGCCTTCTGTGTTGCCCAATAATGAGCGCATGGACATCGCAGTTTTTTATCAATCGCACCAGCAGGTGGGCGGCGACTATTATGATTTTATTGAACTCAGTGAAGATGAATTTTGTTTTTGTATCGCCGATGTATCTGGAAAAGGTGTGTCAGCAGCGATATTAATGTCGAATTTTCAAGCGAATTTGCGTGTTTTAGTGCACCACACTGCTTCTTTATCGGAGCTGGTGCAAGTGCTTGATAAAAAGGTGATGGACAATGCTAAGGGGGAGAAATTTATCACCATGTTTGTTGCTAAATACAACATTAAAACTCGAATATTGAATTATGTGAATGCTGGCCACAACCCACCAGTATTAATCAAAGGTAAGGAATTGTCAACATTGAATTTTGGATGCCCAGGCTTGGGTATGGTTGATGATTTGCAGCGCATAAAGGAAGGAAGTATTTCTATCGCAGAAGGCGCTTCGTTGTTTTGCTATACCGATGGACTTGTTGAGACGGAAAATGAGCAGCACGAGGAATATGGCACCGAAGGATTAGGTGCTTCGCTGTTGCGCCATAGCGGGCAAAAGCCGTCAGAATTGAATAAAAGTGTGTTGAGTGATTTGAAAAAATACAAGGGGAAAACCAACTATCCTGATGACATTGCGCTTTTAAGCCTCAAGTTTTTCTAGCTGTTGTTTCAATTCTGTTTCTGAATATTTTTTCTTTTGGTATAAATCCATTACTACCAAGATGGCTGCCATGCCATAGAAGGGCGCGGTAATTTTGTCTGTATCAAGGAAGTTGTTCAGAAAACCGTGCACAATGTAGGTGAAGATTCCAATCAAGCAAATCATTGAATACATTCGAAAAAAGTGGTTGTCACTTTTTTTGTACACCCGCACCCCCGTGATAAATATAGTGGAAAATAGGCCGAGCACGATCAATAATCCAACGGCTCCAGATTCTGAAAGCGGTCCGATAAATTCACTGTGCGCATTGCCCATGTCGCCAGCATTGGTACTGATGATAGTTTTGTCACTTTCTTTTTGGAAACCCGCATAATTGAAAGAATAGGTGCCGGGCCCCCAACCAAAAATCGGTCGTTCTAAAAACATTGCCAACCCTGAATTCCAACGATTGATCCGCTCTCGATTGGATGCATCGGAGGATACATTTGAAATGGACTGCACGTGTTGGTTCATGTCGGTCGAGGAGGTTACTTTATTGTCGGAAAAGTAATCTCTTATTTCATCTTGTCCGATTAAAGCAGTGATGGCAAGTGTCAATGTCACTGTTGCTAAAAACTGCCATTTTATTTTGAATTCAAGAATTACGTAAACCAATAAGCCGGCAATTAAGCTAATCCATGCGGCGCGTGTGTACGAAAGCATGGTTGCTAAAATCAAATAACTCAAGAGCAAGAAAAACAAGGGCTTCATAACGGCGTTGTGCTTGCTGCGTTCAAAGGTTTTTGCCAATACGAAGGGGACGAACATTGCTAATGCTGCACCATACGACGTATGGTCACTGTAAAAAGGTTTCATGACCCAGTTGCCCGATTTTTGATCGAAACTGTGCATCGAATGGTTGATTAGCGTGTAGGCAATCACAATGCAAAAGGGCAAGGTATAGAGCCAGAAAAAAGTGCGGATGTTTTTTATTTTTTTGAAAACCTGCGTTGCAATAAAATAGAAAGTGGTGATGAACCACATTTGAGCGATAAGGTATTTGAAAGACACCAAAGGCATTGAACTGCTCAGAGCCGTTACAAATACCCATGCCAATTGAACAATGAGAAAAATACTCACTGGATGAAAAATAAGCTGTTTTTCGAAACCGCCTTCGTAAATGGTTTTGATGATGACGAACAATAGCAATCCAAAGAGAATAGGGTCAGTGGGTAAAGTCATACCAACCCCCATGTCGATATCATCGAGATTGACCGACAAGGGCACCAGAAAAATCAACAACATATAGAGTGCGTCGAGTTTAAAGAGCGCCAAATAGGTGACGACCGCAATGAGGGGAAGTAGTAAAATTTCAAAGTGTTCAAAATACAAACTAATGGCGGTACACAGAATGAAAAATCCTGTTGTTCCATAAAGCCACGTTAGTTTAGACGGCTGCTGCATTTTACTTTGTCGATAGGTTTTGTTCTTGCAAAGAAATCACGACAAAGGCCAAGGTCATACTAGACAACACACTAATTAAAACGATGAGCCAACGGATGGGGTAGGATTTTTTGTCGGCTTTTTCCGGACTTACCACTACCATGGTGTAATCTAATTTTCGGCGCAGTTCCCGCAAAACATTTTCGTGTTCTGCCTTGATGTTGTTGTATGCGCCGCGCGCTTGATCCAATTGGTTTTGCGTTGCGATGTACTTTCCTCCAAATTCTTTTAAGTTGCGCACTAGTGATGGAGATTGCGAATTGACTCCCATTGCGCCCACCATGTCGTCGTCGCTAATTTTTCCAGTACGAGAGAGATAGCGCACTTGATTTTCGTAGTCCAAAATTCCATATTGAATCCTCATGCTTTTCACAATACTGTCAAGTTGGTCCATCTCCGTTTTTTTTGTGGACAATTGTGCATTCAAGGTTTGTTCAACTTCAACCAAAGATTTTTTTTGAATGTTGTTCATCTTGAGGTTATATAGCTTGATGAGATCTTTGGCGATTTGCAGCGCTGAGTCGGGGGAGTAGTCGAGTACTTCGATTTCCACCGATTCGTATTTTGTTTTTGTGAACAATATATTTTCCCCGTATTGAGCGTTGACATCGGTCATGAAATAGGGGTTGTTGGTAGAGTCGATGACGTAGTGCGCAATAAGTTGGTGTCTTTTGATGATGGCGCTTCTGATGTCATTGGCTTCAAACATTTGCAGCATTTGTTCGATGGGCGTTTCGGTTCCGTAGGATTTAGCGTTGGTAGGGTATACCACCACTGTAGATTTGTATTTTGGTTTAATGAAAATAGGTGATGATGCAATTGCTGAAACCACAGCAGAACCTACTAGAATTAGCGCTAAATGTTTTTTCCATTTCGCAACGAGAATTGCGAACTTTTTGTAATCAAAAACTTTTTCCATTAGATGAGTTTAGGGGAATTTTTAATCAATTTTATTTTCTCATTGATGAGCAATGCAATCAATGCAAAAACAAAAGTGCATGCTGTAGATAAGGATACGATTAACCAGCGCACAGGATATGATTTTTTTTCAGCGGCCTTGGCTTCGTTCACCACGAAGAAATTAGGGATTCTTTCATTGGCGTCAATCTTCGCTTCATCATAGCGCTCTTTTAAGGAGCAAAGCTGAATGGCGGTATTCAATAGTTTTTCTTTAAGGTTGTATTGTTGCGCTCCATATTTATTGAGCAGAGCAAGTTTTTCGTCTATGGATGCAACGGCTGCTTTGTTGCCTTTTCCAATAGCGTCAGCATAAGCAGAAGTGAGTACTGGTGACTGAGCCTCTACGTCGTGAACGCCTTTACCCATGATGAAATTCAAAGAATCTTCGAGGTCTTGCTCATAGGCGAGGTAGTCAAAATAAGATTTTTCTACAATTTTAAATCCGGGCAAAGCCCTTTCTTTTTGAATATTGTTCATGACTTCGTCTAATATTTTCGCAGTTCCATTGGCAATGGCTGCTGCCACTGCCGGGTCGGCATCAAGTACATTTATTTCAACAGCCATGTACTCGTTGCGTTTAAAGGTGATATTGCTTTCAAAATGCTCGTTGAGGTCGGTGTATTTTGAAGGTGAAGTGGAGTCAATGTCGTAGTGCTTCATTAAGTCGAATTTTTTAACCACCATGTCGCGCACCTTATCGGAATGCACTACTTGTAAAAGCTGTTCTACTTTTTCATCGTCTCCAAATTCAAGAATGTCTCCTTTGGTATTTGAGCTATTCATCAAAGCTCGTGAAATTGAACTTGTGCTTGAGGGGTATAAAATCACTGTGGATTTGAATTTGTTTTCAATCAAAAAAGATACGATTGAAGCCAGTACCGCAGCGCAAAGTGACAAAATAAGTAGGGGTTTCAAGTGCCCGTATATAAAGGAAATTAATCCAAATGATTGATCTTGTTTGTCTAAAGCTTCCATTTCAAGTATTTCTAATAGTTACAAACCTAATTTATTTTTTGTAAAAATCACAATTCAAGTTTGGCCTTGGCGCTAGCGCCAAAAGCGAAGTTGGGCAATTATTGAGCATTTTTAAGTCTCACCATTTTAGAGATGCCGGGCAGTGGAATTGCCTTGCACATCGTGGCGATGAGCAGTCCTGCGCTTACATCACACATGATTTGCCAAGGCCAAGGCCATTGGCTCTGTCGGAAAAGCCAAGCCACCGCAGTAAACAGCAACAACGTAAGCAAATAACGCAGCGCGCTTTTGGTGCTTGTTTTTAAATTGAATTTTTTGCGCACTACGCCCACTTGCAATATGCAAACCAAGCATTGGGTGCCAAAGCAAATTACTGCAGAGCCTAAGGCGCCGTATAGGGGTATTAAGAAATAGTTTCCGATTAGGTTTACGGCCACTCCAATGGCAGCGGTTGTGTTAAGCCACTTCATTTCTCCAGCCGCGGTAAGCAAAGTGCCAAACACATATAGTGTGCTAATGGGGATAAAAGTTAGTATGACGTAAAAAAATATTTGTGCAGATTGGCTGACTTCCGCAGCGTTTTGTATGCTGATATTTTCGCCATTAAAGGCTGCGCTAAATCTCTGCAGCATTGATATTCCTTCGGATTTTCCGTACAAACAAAAAATAATTTCATTGGAAAACAAAGCGCAGGAACAGGCAATGAAAATAGCGCTCAAAGTCAAGAGTGCTACCGACAAATGAAGTAGCTCATTGAGTTTTTCTTTTTTGGCAATCATTTTTGCGAACATCGGCAATAGTAGCAATGAAAATAGGTAGGAAAAGTTGCTCAGCGCAATGAGTATGCGAACGGATTGTGCGTAGAGGCCAGCAGCTTCGTCACCATTGGGAAGCATGCGTTCGAGCATCACTGCGTCGGCAAAATTGTAAAGTAACATCAAAATGCCTATGAGCGCGTAAGGCATGCATTTTTTTAAAAAAACAATTGAGAAGGCAAGGTCAAAACGCAACTTGAATTTTAATTTAGAGTGCGCCATCAGAAATATCGTTGCCATCAGCAGTGCTATGCCGTAGCCTGCACTTTGCGCATAAATGAGCCACATGATATTGAATTCCCCCTTTTGCATGGCTATCAATAAATACAATATAACGGCGCACATGATCACTCTATCGGCGACTGACACCAAGCTGTCGCTTCTAAAGAAATGCAGTCCTTGTAAATTTGAACGCAAATACAGCACGAGGGACAATAGCAATTGATTGAAGCCCAGGGTAGCCAATATGAAAAGTGCTTGGGCGTTGTAGCTGAGTATCCATCCAGCACCAAAAATAAAAACAAGGTAAATTACGGCCAGCGCAGCTCTCAGCGGAATCAGTTTATTGGTGTATTTTTCAATGAGCTTTGGATTGCCAGCGATTTCTTTGTTGTTGTAATTGACAATGCCCGCATCGAGCAAAATATTGAAAATCAAGGTAAGGTTGAACAAGGCGAAATAGAGCCCGTACTGTTCTGTTCCAACTTTGTTTTGCACTTCAATTTCAATAAATATCCAAAGTGGTTTCACCAGTAAATTGAGGAAAACCAATAGTGCTATATTTAATAGAAATTTTTTTTTCATGCTTCGGGCTAAGGTAAAGTATCTTTTGATTTGTTAGAAAAAA
>CANFBW010000107.1 GCA_947444925.1 Flavobacteriales bacterium
AAGGAATCCGTTGCGAATATTAAAAAGTCAGTAATTTCAACTTTTACATTCAAACAAAAGACGGGTGCTAAGGAAGGCGAAGTAAAATATGTTGATGAGAATGAACATGTTCATCTTGAAACCATCCATATCAAAAAGAGAAGTTGGCTAGCAAGACTATACAAAACCAAGCGTGCTATTGAAGAGTTTTTTCTTAATTTCACTGATATTGAGGCAACATCGGTTGATGGTTCAACGAATCCAGAGGGAACGAGAAAACTTTCGATTTGGGCACGAGTAAACTCTGTAAGTATTGATGATATGAAAGCTTTTATTGAAGCACTGTACAAAACGTCAGCGAAAAAAGGTAGTGATGGGCCACTGTATCAAAAGCCAGAGAATAAATTGCCTTACGGCAATAAAGCTGAGGAAAAAATGCACGAAAGGCTTGGTGACCAATTGAAGGAAACTCATGATAATGGGAATCCATATAAACCTGTGCAAGGAGTTCAAAGTGCAGATGGTGTGAGAAATCAGGTGAAACAAACCAAACATTATTTAATAAGTGATGAAGATGAAATGGGATATGCTGATAATAAGGGTTCTGGAGTTTACAACAGGGGAGATACTGTTTATGAATTTGAAAAGACAGATGCACCGTATCATGATGTAACTATTAAAAAGTGTTGGCCTTCTAAAGCAAAGTAATATGAAAGGAAAAATATTTTTTAAATTTTTGACAATAGCATTAATTGCATCTTGTCATAGTAACTCAGATGAAAAACAGCAAGTTACTCGTCCTCAATATTCTTCGGGTAAATATCAGTTTTTTTATAAAAAAACGAATGATGGTCTTTTTCAAGACACTTTAATTATTCAAAAAAATGACGGTAAAATATTTTTATTGCAGCAATGGAAAAAAGGAAAATTATTAAAGACTTATTATCAAGATTCTTTAGTATTAAGAGAAATGGTCTATAAAGAAACTGCATTGCCAGACGGCAGCTTTGAAAGTCAATATATTGATGCGCTTGATTCTTCTTTTTCTCAATGGATATACGATGAAGAACTGATAGAATTTTATGATATAAATAAAGTATTTAATGACAGCATTTTATTTGAAGGAGAGAATCGTATTGAAATAAAAAATGTGCCTAATGAAACGTATGGTCTTGGTGCAACACGTGCAAAAGTGATATATGATAACGGAGCATATTTAATATATCCTAATGTAAAAAGAGGAGATGCTATTAAGGTGCAAGTGCTTTATCTTGGCTATAAATTTAAATCTGAAAAAAGGAAAATTATTTTGCAGTAGGGTATTTTGAAGCCTTCGAATTAATAGTAATCGTCTGATTCCACGGAGAATCGACATAAAACAGTACGAATATTGGGTGTGTCCTGCAGAGGTTGTTATGAGTAACCAAACTTTATTAGGGGGTGGGGGATGGGGTGAAAGCCATTTGGACTTTCGGTATCGGTTACCAGGAACAGGTGTCAAACCACCTCACGGTGCATCATCCGTTGAAGTAGAAAAATAGGAGAAACATTATTAAAGTAATTGTAGTTAATTTCTTAAATTTGGTAGGAAAGATGAGCAAGAAAAGGTATATTGATATAGAAATTGATAAGTTGACCAATTCGATTGAAAACGTTCGCACAGGCGATAGTTTTGAGACGGAGGTTGTGAGAATGTCAAAGGTTGATATTAAAAAGTTGAAAAAGAATGAATGGCTTTTTGATTGGTCAAAAGAAGAAGTTGTTCCTAGAAGAGAAGTTTATAAATTAACAATTAAAGATAATAACAAGGTTATTCAAGGGTTATTTTCTTTGAGTGTTGAGGTAGGTTATGTTTTTGTTCATTTAGTAGAGAGTGCAAAGTTTAATCGTGGTAAGGATAGAGTGTATTATGGCGTTGCAGGTAATATGTTTGCTTTTTCTTGTATGCGTTCAAGAGATATGGGGTTTGGCGGGTTCATATCTTTTATTGCAAAGACAGCGTTGATAGAACATTATGCTGAAACGCTGAAGGCTTCGGTAATAAAAGGTCAACGTATGATGATTGATGAAGATGTGGCAAGTGAGTTAATAATGAAATATTTTAAAAAATAATAATATGGGACTAATAAGAGAACCAAAAGGAGTTGATTTTTTCGTTGTCAATAAAGGACTAACTGAAAAAGAAAGCAATGAGATTAGTGCTTTTATTGAAGAGTATAAAAAGAAGAAAGCATTAGCCGCCAGCAAGAAAAGACGCAAGGCAGCTTAATAAATAGTTAAATCATAGTAGAGCCTGAGACAGAAATGTTTCGGGCTTTTTTATGTCCAAAAAGTAGGTAAAACCGTTGAGGTAAAGTATCTTTAAAATCAATTGTAAGTTCATTGAAATAGCTGATAATACTGGTGTTGCAGAGTGTGAATACGTATGCGAGACATCGTTCAGAATTTCGCTAACACCTACAAATACGGCTACCAAGGTTCAGAGAAGGATAATGAGGTTAATTCAGCGGATGGAACAAGTTATACAACCGAGTTCAGACAGCTTGACCCGAGACTTGGAAGATGGTTTAGTGTTGACCCGATATTCCAACCTTATCAGTCTCCTTACACGTCGATGGATAATAATCCGATTGGGTTGAATGACGCAGTGATTTAGTTTCTGTTACGACATAAAAAAACCCACAAACGAGTGTTTGTGGGTTTTATATTGAAAGGAGGTTTATTTAGTGACCACCAGATATTTTAGTATCGAAGTTGATGCCTTGTTTTTTAAGGATACCACTTACTTTCCATGCGTAGAAAGCGAGGTAAGCGAAACAGCCTACACCAACAATGTAACTTGCTTGAATGGTAGTTTCGTCAGCGATAAAGCCTTGCAACCAGCTGATAATACCGCCACCCATGATCATCATGATAAGGAAGTTACTGCCTTGGCTGGTTTTGTTGCCCAATCCACTCACGGCAAGGGTAAAGATACAAGGCCACAAAGTTGAGCAAAACAATCCAACGCTAGTGAAAGCATAAACGCTGGTCATACCTGAAGTTGACATTCCTGTTAGGAGCGCAGCGATGCCGAGTACTGAAAAGATTAAAAGCATTCGTGCCGGATTTCCTTTGCTGGCGATATCGGCAGCGATCAATATCAAAATAACGAATCCGTAAACATAGAAAGGAGTCAAATCATGTTTCGCAATAGCGTTTACCATTAAGAAAACACCAAAAGCGATGTATGGCGCCAAGAATTTGAAAATCTTTTGCATGCCTGCCTTAAGATTGAAGGCTTCAACAGCCCCTGTCCAACGGCCCACCATTAAACTCGCCCAGTACAAAGAAACATAAGGAGCAATATCTTGTAATTTGAAACCCAAGTCTTTTTCCATGTAAGCAGGAAGGTTACTTGCTGTAGCTACTTCAACACCAACATATAAAAAGATGGCGATCATACCCATTACCAATTGTGGGTAATGTAGTGCTGATTTTTTTTCGGTAAGCGCATCGGCTGCACTTACTTCAGCAATGGCTGGTTTGTCAGGAAGAGAAGAAAATTTTAAGATGACAGCAACGATCAAGAAAGCCAATCCTAAGATAAGGTAAGGTCCTTTAACGCTTTCTACACTTACATCAGTACTTTCGGCAGCAGTTGCACCAAAGATAGCGAAGCTCACAATCAATGGTCCAATGGTTGTTCCAAAATTGTTGATGCCACCAGCCAATGTCAAGCGTTGTGATGCTGTTTGCACTGTGCCTAAAGCAATCGCCAACGGATTGGCAACGGTTTGTTGCAGAGAGAATCCGAGTCCAACAATGAATAAACCAGAAAGCATCAAAGGAAATGAACCAGTGTTTGCCGCTGGGTAGAACAACAATGTTCCAATGGCCGAAATCGTTAAGCCTAAAGCCAAACCGTTTTTATAGCCAATTTTATTCGTAAGATCTTCTTTGATCAACCATGAAACCAACATATACAAAATGGAGCCTACCGTATAAGCTACATAAAAGGCAAGCGACACCAATTGACTTTCGCCTTGGGTTAAATCAAATGCTTTTTTGAATACAGGAATCAAAATATCGTTGCTCGCAGCAACAAATCCCCAAAAGAAGAAGACCGAAATTAAGGGAAGAAACTGGCCCCATTTGGTTTGTGAATTTTCAGAACTCATGTTTTAAATCGATTAAAGGGTTAAATGTAAAAGGTTTACGCTAAAATAATTTGTGTTGATACCAGTCTTTTTTTTTTAAGCTAAGACTTATTTCGGTGTGAATATACATTTAAAATAAAAATATCAAAAACGAGCCCTCTCTTAAGTTTTCAACGAAAACGTTTTCTGGTCGATGACGTGTTTTGCTTGACTAAGGCAGCTCCTTCTGATGTTGATATATTTTATCTATTTTTGGGGCATGGGAGAAACAGTTGTAAAACCATACAGTAAAGAAGGCGGTTCTAAGAAGGAACAGGTAGCCACTATGTTTAACAACATCGCCGCCAGGTATGACTTTTTAAACCACTTGCTGTCGATGGGTATTGATGTGCTTTGGCGCAGAAAGGCCATAAAGTTGTTGAAAGCGCGCGGACCTAAAAATATGCTTGACATCGCCACAGGAACAGGTGATTTTGCCATTGAATGTTTGCGCTTGAATCCTGAAAAGGTAACAGGAATTGATATTTCACAAGGAATGGTATCGGTTGGTATTTCGAAAATTGAAAAAAGAAAATTAAACGACCGCATTACATTGATGGTTGGCGACTCTGAAAATTTACCTTTCGCAGACAATACTTTTGATGCCATCACCGTTGGCTTTGGTGTGCGCAACTTTGAGAATTTAAAAAAAGGCTTGTCGGAAATGCACCGTGTGTTAAAACCCGGCGGTCAAGTGGCAGTGCTTGAGTTTTCAAAGCCCAAACGCTTTCCCATCAAGCAGTTTTATAATTTTTATTTTAAAAGAATACTGCCCACTATTGGTAAAATCGTTTCTAAAGATGCTTCCGCTTATACTTATCTTCCTGAATCAGTGCAAGCTTTTCCCGATGGAGAGGCTTTTGCCGCGATACTGAAAGAAGTGGGTTTTAATAGCTGTGGCATTTATCCGCAAAGTTTTGGTATTTCTACAATATATCTCGCTCAAAAGTAAGGTGAAGTTTTCGTGTTCACATATTGTCTCCTTTATTTTATTGATTTTTTTATTGCCTTTGCATCTTTCAGCACAGAAGCCGAGACCACGTAATTTACCTGGGTTTGAATCAACGCGTCCTTTTCATTTTGGCTTCTATTTTGGGGTCAACAACCTTGACGTTAACATTAAATACAAACCAAGTTTGTTGACCAACGATACTATTTATTCGGCGCAGGTTCAGGGGCAGTATGGTTTCAATCTGGGTATTGTTACCGATTTGCACTTAGGCGATGGTTTTGATTTGCGTTTTGTGCCTGCTTTGGTTTTTGGACAGCGCGATTTTGAATACAACGTGATGTTGAATTCTAAGGTACTGGAGAGTCAAAAAAGAGTGGTGGAGTCTACATTTTTGGATTTTCCCATCAGTATAAAATACAAGTCAGAGCGGGTAAACAACGGTCGCGCCTTTGTGATGACTGGTTTTAAAGCTGCTTTTGACATGGCCTCGCTTAAGAACGTGGAGAAAAGCAATACCAAAGTCATTCGTCTGAATCCCTGGGACTTCTCGTACCACGTTGGATTTGGTCTTGATCTGTATTTCGAGTATTTTAAATTCACGCCACAAATCATTTTGAATTACGGCATTAACAACCTCATGATTTCCGACGGAACGCCCTACACCAACTTAATTGAGTATGTCACCTCGAAGTGCTTTGTTTTGTCACTCTCATTTGAAGGATAGTAATAGTGGTAAAGACAATCGACATACGCGTATCGCCTGAAGACATGAATAATGCGGAAGCGCACATTGCTTTGGCACGCGAACAACTTTTTACCGGCGATGATGTACCGGTGTATGTGAAGGTGTTGAAGCGCTCTATTGATGCGCGCAACCGCAATGTGGTATATCAACTCAAAATAGAAGTGTATGTTGATGAAATACCGCCTGCCGCAGAAATTAAAAACACCAAACCGCAAAAAATACAGAGCACAGAGCATGCGGTTATTGTTGGCGCTGGACCGGCGGGTTTGTTCGCAGCGCTTGAATTACTGAAGTTCAACATAAAACCTATTGTTGTGGAGCGCGGCAAAAATGTGCGCGACAGAAGGCGTGATTTGGCAGCGATTAGTAAGTTGCACATTGTCAATCCAGAGTCGAACTACTGCTTTGGCGAAGGTGGAGCAGGTACTTTTTCTGATGGTAAATTGTACAC
>CANFBW010000108.1 GCA_947444925.1 Flavobacteriales bacterium
AGATGCGTTTCTCCGCAAGAGGCAAAAATATTGTGCAGCGAAGAGAATCCTTGTTTGAATTTAATTACCGTGCAGCCCATCAACTACAAAGCAAAAGGTGGCGCAAGTGCAGTTTTTCAAGCCCTTGCTAAATTTAGTCCCGCCAATTACCAATGGCAAATCAGTACAGGAAATGGCTTTTCAAATGTGGCAAACAATTGCTTTTACGACCAAAGCTGTGCGCTCACCATCAACATTGTTGGTTTGAATATGGATAAAAACGCATTTCGCTGCATTGTGTCAACCGATCAGTGCACAGACACTACGAGCGTAGCTTTTTTGCAAGTTGATGCAACAGGAGGCGCTGTGGCTTTGCACGACACTATTTATGTACACGACACTTTGTACCAAAATACCAGCGATACACTTTTCATACAATTCAAAACAGGCATCAATATAGTGGATCAACTTTCGCTGAAAGTTTTTCCCAATCCAGCCAAAGATCGCCTAAACATTGACTTTGGAAATTTCCAAAATTTCAACAACTACAGCGTGCACATTGCAAACGCACTTTCACAAGAAGTATTCAGTACACCCATTACTCAGCAAATAGTCAATATTGATTTGAGCTCATTTACCGGTGCGGGGGTGTATTTTGTTACCTTGAAAGATCCCAATGGGAATGCTTTAATCACAAAAAATATTATACTAAAATAAAAGTGCATTTAAGCGGGTGTGACCACAAGCTTCCATTTGAAAAAATAATTATCCCTAATCCTTGTACATGCAAGAATTAGGGATAATATTCGCACTACTGAACAAGTAATTTTTGTGTTTGAGTGGACTCGTCTGTTTTGATTTGAACAAAATAAATACCACTACTGTATTTACTTAAATCAACATTTGCAGTATACGTTCCTTCCGACTTGTTGCCATAACTAATCACATCCACCAACTTTCCTTCAAAGCTCAATAAATTTACGGATACATTTGAATTGCCATTTAATGAATACACCACGGCAGCATTGTCTTTAGCAGGATTTGGAAACAATTTTAAAGAGAAATTTCCTGTACCCACCTCACTCACTTGAGTTACAGTAGATGCGCTTAACTGCATAGAAGTTTTGTATATGTTATCGCCCGCATCAGCCTGCCCATTTCCATTCGTGGCATTGCCGGTAGCATACAAATTAACTGTGCCCGATTGCGGGGCGGTCCAATCAAAAGTAAAACTTTGCGACCCCGAGGTATTGCTTGGAATACTGCCGTCTGCTTGTATTACATTCACTCTTCCTGTATTAAAATATTGGGCCTTCCTAGTAGTGTTAGCGTCTGTAATTGCTATTGTTCCAACGCTGTTGTTTGTTTTTGGGTTGGTGTTTGCGCTATTGTCCAAAGCCTCAAAACCAAAGCCGAAATAAAGCTTTGTTCCTTCGGCAACAGTCACTGAAATGGCATACGTTTGTCCCGCAACATATTGTTGATTCACAAAGGCAGGTGATGCCGAAATAGTAACCGAACCAGATCCTGCATTATCAGCCAAACCGCCCACATTTCCTGCTCCGTGACAACCCTGAGCAGAACAAGTTTGCTCACCCAAAGACCCCGCATAACCTACTTTTCCAGAGGAACTTTCTACTCCAGCCCAAAAGAGAACAACAATAGCAACAAACGAAATGGATAGTGTAATTTTTGTTTTCATAGTTCCTGCGAATTTTAAAATGTAAATACCATATTGAGATTATTACGAAAAAAAAATGCTAAGGTTGCCCGCCTTCAAAAATAAATTTTAAAGCAATATGTCCCACACACATTTTTCGATGAAAATTTACGACTTTCTTTTGTAAAAATCCACGAGATGAAATATAAAAACAGGGAGAGATCGCAGCACAGCCATTCTATGTGAGCAGTAGCTCCTTTTGGCCAAAGTTTTAGTTCTCGTCGACCCTTCTACATTGCTTGCCACCGCTATCCGTTGTGCGCCTTTTTGCTGCCACAAAGCCTGTCATAATTTAATTTTACGGCGCAGCGAAATCGCTGAAACAGCCAGTTTGCCCTGCTTCAAGAAAGGCAACGCCAGCGCGGCACACTTTCACAAAGAATTGCTTTCTTACTACAACTGTATGCCCTTCGCCATCAGCAGCTCTACAAACACCAGTTCCGCAGCATCCATGCTGTCTATTTGTATTGCCATGGTTTCATAAATTCCCACTGCGTTCCAATATGCTTTTCATACTTCACATCTATTTTTGTACTGCGCCGCACCTGCGCATTTAAGCACGCAGGCATTGGCTAGGCTGTTTCACAGCAGGGCAGCGAAAAATACAGAATTCGCTAATTGGCGGCATTCCCTTTTACGCTATTGCCAATAAAATACAGCAGGGCTACAACTACCCCCTGCAGTTTTGGTAGCTGTAAAATTCATCAAAATTACGCTGTGCCGAATTGCCCACTTTTTCGTCTAAATCATAATGCAATGTGATGCCGTATTTCCAGCGTTTAAAATGCTTGTAGCCACTTCCGTTCTTCATGGTTTTATCGGGAAATGAATCTTCAATGTGCTGAATCAATTCTCTTAAGGTTAAATTTTTATCCGCATTTTGAAGAATACTTTGAAAACCCTAAGCGAAACTGCAGCTCAGCGGTTTCCAACAGTATGAATTATATTTTTTTATGATTATCCGTAATTGCAACAGTCCTGTGACAGAAGTGACGCCAGATCCTTCGGAGTACCTCAGGAAGACAAATGCGAACGATTTTCCACATAGGTTTTTCGAGAAAGATTGTCCTCCTGAGATTTGAGATTACGAAGGGAAACGAAGTTTCGGTCTTTGTAGGATCTAGCGCCCTAAACATCAATCTACTGGTACGATTCCGGATAATCACTTTTTTAAATTACTTTTCATTTCATTAATAGGCATTTCTTCTTCCTCTGTTTACAAAACCTGCCACGTAAAATCAGTCGCTGCAGCAGCCATTGACCCCCTTATTTCAACAGCAAAGTTTTCACCGAATTTGTATTGTTGATCGAGGAAATTTTTAAAAAATATATTCCCTTCGCCTGGTCAGCTAAATTGATTTGAAATAATCCAGAACGACTTGGTGTTCTGTTTTCATATACCACTTTTCCGAGTACATCGAAAACCTGTATCGAAAAATTATTGCTGGCATTCTCCAGTGCATAATCGTAAACCAACATCACTTGAAACAGATCGCTGGATGGATTGGGAAACACTTTTATTTCATCGTTTGTAAGTTCGCCTGAGCTATTTGATTCTTCCTTTTTAAAAGCAGCGTTCGCAACTTGCACTTGGGTTTGTTGCGGAATCAATTTAGCAACAAAATGTGACCCGGGTTTAGCTATAAATCCAGTATGCAACTTAATATCAGAGCCAGAAAGCAGCGTGCAGTTGGTGCTTGCAGGCACTTGAAAATCTCGCGCATAAATACTGTCGCTGTATTCATAATTCTCAGTATCACTCACCGTGTAATTGTCAAGACTCACAAATTTATTTTCGGCAAACCACACTTTCATATGCCGAGCATCGATAATGCTATTTGGGTCTACATTTGGCACTCCGCTTGGAAAACCGGGAACAGTTGCATTTGAAAACGTGCTGATACGACCAAGATCGGTCCACTTTTGCCAAATTTTATCTACCATATTGTGATGCAAATAAAATGCCGGATCACCAGGTGAAGTGCCGCCTGCAGCCACTCCGCCTATCCACATGTGCACACCATTATGGTGGTCTCTTTCAAGTGATGGACTGAACGCCGCAAAATTTATAATGCTGTAACTTTGCTGCACAGAAGCTAAATCTGGCAATGAAGCCATACCGCCCAAATCTCTGCCCAGTGCCCACGCAGTGTTGAATTGTCCGAGCATCGCATTGTCCCACAGTGGCGCTGTAATCTCTCTATCGGTCGGAACGGTATTATAATATTGCGATGTCCAATCCCAAAAAGGCAAAGCGATTTTATTTGCACCGGCAACGCCTGAATTTTGCAAAGCCTTTTCAAAGTAGTAAATAAACCAACGGTGCCAAGGCAAAAAATCTTCTGTATTGTGAATTCCCTGATTGAATTCTTGACTGTGCAAATTCGCGTATTCGTCAATTATTCCGCTTTGTTTTAAAGCGTAGAGTGCATTGGCAAAAACCTGTTTTTCGTCGTTGGAAAGTTCCCTGTAATTCTTTCGAATAGTTTGTCCAAACGCCTTGGTACCGCAGAAAAATACCAATAAGAAGGAAAGGACTACTTGTATTAAAATTTTCATAATAGTAATTTAAAGTGGGTGTTAAAATTCATTTTTTTGCCCTTCGCCGTTGCAAGAAACAGCCCTGATATTGCCGCGCCCGTAGCTCTTTGTACTGCGCGTTGGCAGCAGCAAAACAGTTTTAACCATGAGATTTGCAAAAGTACCCGACACAACAAACTGTTTCTCGGTCAGGTACTTTCATGGAAAAGAACTTCTATAGCGTCAACTATTTCACTTGCAATTCCAGCAATTGGTTCTGTAGTGCAGCATTTTTTTCGTTCAACTGAATCACGTACAAAGTGAGCTCTTCTACTTTTTCTAAAAGTTTTTCGCTGAAAGCGCCCAGCTCAACACCTTTCTCGGTTTCAGATGCCGGAGCGATACCTGGCAAATGTTTGTTCGCCTTAACGTACGCCGCTACATCTTCAATATTTGCGAGTTGGTATGAATCGGCAAAAACATAATCAGCACCAACTTCTTTTACTTCAATTTCTTTGGCCTCAATCTTTCCATTTACAGAAAGTTCTGCATTCGGATTTTCGGTACCGATACCAATTCGTACGCCGTCGACAGCATTTTTAAAAGTCATTATTTTATTGTCTTGTTGTCCTGCATTGCTGGCGAATCGAGAGCCAATTTGCAATTTGTCATTGGCGTGATCAGCCAAAAAATAAAAGCCATATTCCCCTCCGGTACTTTCATACATTTCAATTTTACCGTTGCCATCACCATCTAAGCGCAATGTTGCAGTGTTTTTATTTGATGAATGCAAGTGCAACAGTGCGTCGGGAGCGCTTATACCAATACCTACTTTTCCTATAGGAGAAATACCCATCGATTCATTCCAAGTTTTGTTCAGTACATCATAGTTTTGAAAAGTAATAAAGCCTGTATTGTACGAACCCAAGGCCAATTCACCTTTTTTATTTCCACGGCTACCAGTCTGCCAAGCATTGCTTCCAAAGAGTTCGATGAACGAACCGCTGCTGCTGTTTTTATCACTGTAAATTCCAAAAAGATTGGTGCTGTTGTTGCCTTGCAAATTACTGTTGTAGCCGAAAACAATAGAACTGTTTTGCGCTGTAGTGATATTGCCACTACGCATGTTGAGACCGCCAGCAATCAAAGCCCCTGTGCCTACAGTTAATCCTTCATTGCCAAACAGGTTGGTGCCTATGGCCACTTTACCTTTGTCGTAAAAGAGATTATTGGAAGATGGTGTCCAGATTCCTGTGCTGATATAATAAACAAAAACCGTGCTCCATACTTGATCAGTAGGACCAGGAATAAAAGTAGGCCCACTGCTGCTGGCGCCATAAAAACGCGCAGTGATTTTATTGTTTGAAGCAAGAGTCGCTGCCGCCTGTGTGTA
>CANFBW010000109.1 GCA_947444925.1 Flavobacteriales bacterium
ATCTCTCCTAAAATAGCCCATGAAGATTAAGTACACGCTTCACTGGTCTGACCGTGCAGAATATAAATTTCGTGAAATAATCAAACGCATTTATAAAGATTTTGGACTTAATACCGCCGAAAAGTTCATTATCAAAGTAGACCAATCTACCGCCGCTTTAACAGAGATGCCAGAAGCATTTCCTAAAACAAATGCAAGGAAAAACATTAGAAGATGTGTAATCAGCAAACAGACTACCGTCTTTTACATTGTAACAAAAGACACTGTCGAACTGGTAACTATGTTTGATACCCGCCAAAATCCAAAGAAATTAAAAAAAGAATTGAAGTAACCTCTACCCCATCGGGTGAATCCCTCAATATCTTCACTTTTAATTCCTCCACACCGCCTCACTTAGCGTTCTTTTCGCTAAGTGATTTTACCAATACCAAAGCCTTCGGCTTGATTTACAAACGCGCCGAGGCAAAGCCTCTACAATCAAATACCGCTAAGCGGAGCGGTGAAATAAATCGCCGCAGCAAGCCTTGAACATCAAAAAACAAATCTTTTTTTATCTATTCTCTATCGCATAAACACACGTTTAGCTAAACGTATATTTATACGGATAAAGAAATGAATACGCGCACCAAAACGACCCATCTGCTCATGGTGTAGTCACAACAAATAAGAGCACAAATGAATAAAATAAGCGCTAGCTTTGAACTTTATGACATATGCCTGCATCAAACCGACGAGGTGGATATATCAATAAAACGAAATAAACATATATGGCGGCTATGAGCATTGCTCATAGCCGCTCGTTATAAGCCATTTTAGGGGACAGTGCAAACATCAAACTAACGAACAGAAACCAACGACAGATGAAGGCAAAAATATATCGAGGGACAAAAGAAATTGGCGGGACTTGTGTAGAGTTAACCGCAGACAATGGAAAAATTCTTTGGGTTGACCTTGGTGCTCCACTTGACGACAAAAACCCGAATATAGACTACGCAGAAAATAAAGTAGACGCACTTTTAATTTCCCATCCGCATCAAGACCACTTCGGATTAATGGAAAAAGTGGGGACTGACGTCCCCATTTACATTGGCGAATTATCGCTCGACCTAATAAATGCAACAAAAATATTCAGAGACATTCCATTATTGCAGGGAAATTTCAAGACAATTAAGCCTTGGAAAAAGTTTACCATAGCCGACACATTTCAAATCATACCGTTTCTAACCGACCATTCCACACCAGAAGCATTTGCTTTTTTAATTGAAGCAGACGGAAAGCGAGTATTTTACAGCGGAGATTTCAGAGCCACAGGAAGAAAAAATATAGTTTATAAAAAACAAATCGAAAGTCCACCAGAAAATATTGACTTGCTTTTAATTGAAGGAACAATGGTGGAACGGACAAACCACCTTTATTCAACAGAGGACAGCGTAGAGGAAGCTATTTACAATACAATCAAAGGACAGAATAATTTATCTTTTGTAATAAGTTCCGCACAAAATCTTGACAGATTAATTTCAGTTTTCAGGGCGTGTAAGAGAACAAAAAAATATCTTGTTATTGATGTGTATTCAGCGTGGATTTTAGAAATGGCAAGAAAGCAATCTAAGAATATTCCTGCAATCGAATGGGAAGAAATAAAAGTGTTCGACCATCCCGGACAATTAAATAAAATTAAAGACAAAGCATTTGATGAGTTCCGTAAAAGAGTAAAAGAGCAAAGAACAGGAAATGCTGTTTTTAAAACCCCTTCTGATTTTGTTTACTTCGTTCGTTGCCCAAATGAAAAATTGGTAAACAAATTACGAAGCAAAGGAACAATAAATATTATTTACTCACAGTGGGAAGGATATTTGAAAGAGGAACATAAAAACTTTTGCACAGACAATATTAACGCACTAAAAAAGGACAGCGATATTTCATTTCAAACTATTCATACAAGCGGACACGCAACCGTTCCCGATTTAATGAAATTTGCAAAAGCAATTAACTCAAAAAAAATAATTCCCATACACACAGCATTCCCTGAAAAATTCAAAACAGAATTTGAAAAGGAAGGTTTCAACAATATTACACTTTGGGAAGACGGAAAAGAATATTTAATCTAAACAATATGAGCGAATTTAAAAGAGGAATAGAAAACTCCAATTTCATTAAGGAACTGAATAACAATAGTCATTGGCAGCAAATCATAAAAGACGATGATTTATTTGTGGCAATTCGTAATGAGTATATTAATGTTTACTACTACGGACAAAGTATTGCCAAAATAGAATTCGTGAAAAACAAAATTAAATGGACAACTCACAAAAAATATCTTGGTATTGATGAAGAGGGATATTCAGAAACTGGCGTGTATCTTGACAAATTAGAGGAACTTAAACAAAATGCTAAAAGATACGGTGGCAAAGAAAAGGAGCAAGTAAAAAAACACATTCTTCAAGATAAAGCATTATGTGTTTTGGACGTTGAAGTAACTTTTGGCAGAGAAGAAGGATTTGGGAAAAGGAGCATTGACTATCTTGTAGCAGAAAAAAATGATTTAGGCAACATTCACTTGGTGTTTTATGAAGCAAAGCATTTCGATAATTCAGAAATTAGAGCAAGAGAAATTCCAAAAGTATTTGAACAAATGGAAAAATATGAGATTGCATTAAATGACCCAGCTCATAAAACTGAAATACTTAATTCATACAAAACAATATTTAAAAATGTTCTTGAATTAAATCTAAGCATCAAAGACAAACTTGTTAAACTGGTTGGTGCAACATTTGACAATGTTGAAATTGACATTGAACCTCGCCTAATAATATTTGAAATTGACCCACTTAAAATTGGCGACATACATATTGAAAAACTCAAGCAAAAATTTGGAGAAAAAAGGTTGATACTAAAAGAAAGAATTGCAAATGGATAATGGAATAGATATAAAAGAGGACTTCTTAACCTTTCACAATCAAGTAAAAGAAAAACTTGGCGATAGCTTTTCGGAACAAGCCGACCTGTTTTTTGAAAGAGCAGTTTTTGAAGCACATAAAAACTTAGAAAATAGTGCTATCGCAGACGCTGAATATGCACTTGCACTTGCCCAATATGCAAAAGACGATTTTCCCATTTTATATTTAATTGGTTTCCTATGCGAGGTTCACATTTTTACTGACAAAATAAGCAAAGCCAAATTTTATTACAATCTTGGCTTACAACTTTTAGACAAAAACTCAGCTGACTATGACAATGACAAAGCATCATTTGACCGACTTCAGGATTTAATGAGCGGTGAGGACTGGAAAGAGAAACGTGACGACAACGAATGAAAAGAAAAACGGCTTATAACAGCACCTACAAAAAATTGGCGGTTCAGTGGTTAAATGAAGCTTTGTGCTTCGTATCAAGTTTAGTGGTGGCAGACAGTTTAGTGCTTCGAAATCGCCAACTTCTTGTAGCTGCAAACCGTTAGCATCACCAGAAATAAAAACAGCTAAATACTAAAATGAAAAAAATGAAAACAGCAATAATCATACTGCTAGTAATCCTCATAGCATTTGCATTTATCCAACTGTATTTTATACATGGACAAAAAAATATTGAAACATACCCTTATGTCGTCAAAAAAAAATACGCGCAATTTGAAATAAGAACTTACGAAACCACTTTATTTACCTCCGTCAAACTCTCCACAAAAGGATATAAAAATTCGTCAAGTAAAGGCTTCTCTGTTCTGGCGGGATATATTTTTGGAAACAATGAAAGGAATGAAAAAATATCGATGACTTCCCCAGTCTCCATGTCATTAGAGGATTCTATGACCATGATGTTTATGGTTCCCAAAAAATTGAGCAAGGACATGCTTCCTAAGCCCAATCAGTCAGGTATAGAATTTAAGGAAGAACCTGCAAAAACCCTTGCTGCGATAGGGTTTAGCGGTTGGGCTGACGACACTAAAATAGAAAAGTACAAACAGCTTTTAATAACGGCTTTAGATGCTGAAGGGATAAAGTATACCAATCACTTTTATTTTTTTGGCTACAATGCACCGTATGAAGTTTTTAATCGAAAAAATGAAGTGATCGTTGAATTGCAATAAAATACCCGAGACAACACACACCGCCTCACTTAGCGTTCTTTTCGCTAAGTGATTTTACCAACACCAAAGCCTTCGGCTTAATGTACATCCGTGCCGAGGCAAAGCCTCTACAATGGAAATACCGCTTAGCGAAAAGAAAATGCACGCTAAGCGGAGCAGTGGTTGATAGCCCACAAAACAAATGCTGCGTATTTTCGTATATTTGACTATAAATACTATTGTTATGAGTATTCAAGCAAGAAAATTAAACATCATTCAATATCTCTCCCAAACGACCAACGTTTCAGTACTTGATTTGATTGAGCGCATTATTAAAAAAGAAGATGCTGATTTTTGGAATAAATTGACTTCCTCTGAAAAGAAGGAAATACTTGCAGGGATTGATGAATTAGACAGAGGAGATAAAGTTGATTACCATAAATTTATGTCCAAGCATAGATAATGGCAAAAAAAATCACCCTTTCTAAAAGAGCTTCCATTAAGTAGACCAACTTCTTGAGCGCCTTCAAAAAGAATGGTCAATCAAAGTAAAGAATGAGTTTATTGATACACTTGACCGTTCTGTTGAAATCATTGCCGAAAACCCCAAAGCTTTTCCTGAATCGAATAGTCAAAAAGGCATTCACAAATGCGTTGTCACAAAGCAAACAACCCTCTATTACAGAGTGAAATCTAATGAAATTCAAATCATCTTCATTTTTGAAACCCGTCAAAATCCAAAGAAAATAAAGGCTGGTTTACGGTAAGCACCGCCTCACTTAGCGTTATTTTCGCTACGTGATTTTACGAACACCAAAGCCTTCGGCTTAATGTACATCCGTGCCGAGGCAAAGCCTCTACAATGGAAATACCACTAAGCGAAAAGAAAATGCGCGCTAAGCCTCACGACGCCACACCCATTGCCTTTTATAAAAATGAGCTTTAACGAAAAAGACCCCTCATTGCTATTGCACCAACAAGGCAGCCTTCTCTTTCAAGGTAAATTCGATTTTACCCATGTCGTTGAAAGGGCCTGGAA
>CANFBW010000110.1 GCA_947444925.1 Flavobacteriales bacterium
CAATTGTACTGCGCTCCTTCAGAGATTCAATCACTACTTTAGCTTTGAACTCTGAGCTAAATTTACGTCTGCTTTGTTTTGCCATAAGACCGATAATTTAAGAAATTTTCTCCTCTTAACTATCTGCCCTGTTTTTGGGGGACATCATAATGGTCGTTAAACGAGGATTAATAAAAAATGGTTTCCATAGATTCGAGATAATTTAATTCTCCATAAATGGAATTATTTAAAATTCCTTTTTTCTTGCTTTTAGGTAAACGCTTATTAAAAATCGACGACGTTTTTTAATAATTTTTTTTGATGGTCCGAAATCGTGTCTGTAGAATCTATTGCTACTTTGGCGCATCACAGGTCAAATACTGGACAAGCACTTTTTTCAAGAATGGCAATTCTTGTTTGCTTTGGCAATACGCTATATTTACAAGTATAAAAATTCAGCCATGCGTATTTCAGAAGAAGAAAATAAGTATATCCCCGGCACCTGCAATATCGGTCCAAAAGAAATACAAATGAGAAAGAAGGCCAGTATTATGGCAGCAGCATTTCTTGTCGCCGCAATGGCGTATGTGTTGTTGTGTCATATTGACAAATGCGGGCGCTTGCTTTTGTTTTTTCCGGCGGCAGGTTTCGCAGTGACCTTTCAGCAGTGGTACAATAGATTTTGTGTTGCTTTTGGAATGAAGGGTGTTTTTAATTTTGGCGAAATGGGCAAAACATTTAGTGTGGAACAGCAAGAGCATTTTAAGCAAGACAGAATCAAAGCGTGGAAGATGATTGTGTTTGGAATCGTGTTCGGATTGGTTATTGCACTTGTGTTTTTTTTGTTGCCATAGTGCGCTTATTTTATATTTGAAGGTGCTGCTATCCCGGTATTATTTGGTTTTGTAGTGCTGGTGCTAGTGCTTTCAACTGTTCCACCAATTGGCATGGTTGTACTCGCGGGTTTATCGAGAAGTTCGCCAATTTCGTAATTGTCAATGATTGTGAAAGACCATTTTCCCAATGTTTTTGTCATTTTGTAAATCACTACGCGTCCTGCAATGACTTTAACATTTCCGCTGATAGAGTCGATGTTTGAGTCAGCAATAAGCGCTTTGAACATTAGCGAGGAGTCGAGGATGTTATTTATTTCAACATTTGTTTCTGCGATCGTGTTTTGTTTTATTCCTTTTACAAAAACAAAAATATTTCCTTCACTGGAAGAAATTATGACCGTCCCCCCTTGACTAAAAAGTAAGGAGCTGCAAAAAATTGCAATGCAAAATAAAGTTGTTTTAATCATGAAATATATTTGAAGTGGCGAATGTGAGTTAGCTGCTTTAACTAATATTTGTAAATAAAGTTACTGCAACGAAAAAATGTATTGTTTCAAATACGCACTATCATTTATGATTATGCGGAATCGTACCAGGAGATTCATGTATAGTGCGATAGATCCTTCAAAGACCGAAACTTCGTTTCTCCTCTTAATTTCAAATCTCAAGAGGACAAATGCGAACTATTTCCCACATAGGTTTTTCGAGAATGGTTGTCTTCCTGAGGTACTCCGAAGGATCTATCGCCATTTCTGTCTCAAGACTAGTATAATTGCGGATAATCATTATCATTTCAATTTTATCTGAACACAATATAAAATTCCAAATTCTTAATTTCTTTGTAATCTTCTGAGTAACGAGGGGAATAGTGCCCATACCAAAACCTTGTTAATTTGATTGAAGGAATTTTGAATTTCGCCATGTATCCTTGTGCGTAAGAACCTCCATTTCCTTTCACCACAATCGGCGAAGAAGATATCAATTCAATTTGAAATTGATCGCCATTCATTGTTTTGTAAGCATAAAAATCATCACCGTTAGAAGTGTTAAAATCAAATTCAACATCAGCGGCGAGGTCTTTACCATATTGTTCCCATGTGATCAGTTTTGGAGCTTTCCAGTTGTCGTTTATTTTGTAGGGAACAGAGTCGTAAATCGTGGTGGTATAAATGTCGCCAATCAATTGGCCTTTGTATTTTTCGAGCAGAGATTTGACGGTGCTCATCGTTGGTGCGCCATTTTTGCTGTATAGTGCTACCGACATGCCGTCAAACGATCCTTGTTTAACAATCAATCCCTCTCGAGTATAGCAATTGAGCGCATAACATTTTTCAGAGATTGCCCCACTTCCTATCGATAGACTTGCTTTTTTGTATTCGTAGGGAGTTCCATCCATTTCAAATTTAATGGTGGAGTAAAATGCGTTGCTGGCAATAATACTGTCGCCTAAAGTAAGATCATCAATCAGCCCTTTTCCAATATTTTTTACGTCTGTAACGATGTCTTCCAATTGTTTAATATCGCTGGCAGTTTGCGCAATAAAGTTCCAGTGTTTTTTTTCAACAGTTTGTTTGGTGTACGTGTAGGTATAGTCGCTGTAAAATCCGGGACGGTGAAAATGTCTGCTTCTATAGCCTTTGCTTGATAGATAAGCCTTTACTTGATTTGCATTTTCTTTAATTATTCCGGCTTCATACGTTTTGTGATCATTTAAAATTATTTTTTCACTTGTATTTATAGCGTCGTCAAATTGCTCAAGCCACAATTGGGCAACGGCGATGTTAAAAAGGTACACGAATTTTAATTTCTTTTCATATTTATCTTCGCTTGAGAGTTTGTCCGCTGCGCTTGTCCATGCAATTAAAGTAGATTGTAAAATCAACTGCGTTTTCAGCAGGGATTCTCTATAAGGAGCATTGGAAAGCGCTGTGCTCACCTGAATAATTTCATTGTGTAAGTCGGTTAAGTCGGGACTTTTTTTAACATCAACGTCCATGAATTCTTGATCGTAGCTCTGTTTTTCAAAGGAGTATGCACTTTTTATTTTTCTAATTTCAGCGTTCAGCGCGTCAATATACATCTTCTTAACATGCAGGTTAAGTCCGGCAGTTTTCATTCCAAGCATGCGTGTTGCGCCGTCTTTTGTTGTTGGCGTAGATTTGTAAACTGAAGGATGAGATGGCGTAGATAAAACAGCCACATGCAATACTTCACCACTTTCGTTGTTGATCAATTGAATAACGGTGGGTGCTGACATTTCAATCGCAGCGGAGTATTGTGTTACATTTGTTTTGGTGCCGTCGGGGTTTTTTATTTCACCCATACTTTCAATGAGTTCTTCTTTTAAAATGGTGGGTTCTCCAATTTGAATGGAATAAATAAAATCAGCATCTCCTGTTTGCAGGTAGGAATGGCCTTCCAAATGAAAGAAACTTGCAATGTCTTTGGCAGTAATTTCAAGGGTATTTATGCTTTCTTGTTTGGCTGTGAAACTTATGTTATAGGTGTTGAATGCCTTCAATTTATTGCTGTTTGGCAAACCCAAAAATTCCATTTTTCGTTTGAAATGATCGATGTCTATTTTTTTTTGTTGTCCAAATGCGGTGTGCGCATTGAACACGCCAAATAGCGTGATGAAGAGTAGTGCGAAATTTTTCATGTAGTGTGTATTGTGCTGCAATATTAAATTTATTTCGCGAATTTATGTTGCGTGCAACATTGAATTTTAACGCTGTATTTCAGTTTGATCGCTTTTATTATTAAATTTCGTCCCTACAATTAAACTATTCAGCCATGTCAGAATTTCCTCCTTGTCCAAAATGCAAGTCGCCCTATACTTATGATTCAGGATCTTTGTTAACTTGTCCCGAATGTGCATATGAATGGAGTGCAGAAGTAGTAGCGGCAGAAGAAACAAGTGGCAACGATGGGTTGTTAGTTAGAGACAGCAATGGCGCGCTTTTGCAAGATGGCGATACGGTAGTGGTGATTAAAGATTTGCCGGTGAAGGGCTATTCTAAAAATATCAAGGCGGGCACAAAAGTGAAGAACATTCGATTGATCGATGGCGATCACAACATTGATTGCAAGGTTGATGGTTTTGGCGCAATGGCACTGAAATCTATTTTTGTGAAAAAGGCCTAACAAGGCTGTTCTGTTGACCAGCATTATCACAATGTACAATTGCACGCGAGCTTGTTGTGCGAGCAAATTATTTGTTGCTAAGGGTTGACTCCGCCTCTAGCAATAAGGAGATAAATGCTTTTGATTTTTTGCTTTCTGTTTTAAATGCAAAATAACTAAGTAAAGAGCCAAACAACAACATGCCATAGGGAATGAGAAGCATTGGTGAAAATCCGGAGTGCAGTATTTGTTTCCAGCGCAGCACTCCCATCACAAGTATAGTAAGGCAAACGAGAGCAACGGTGCCCAGCCAAAACGACATAAATACCAACACAAATGTGGCTGGTCGCATTTTTATTTTGATTGTTGTTTTATCCCCCGCCAGTGCTATTTCCCCTTTGATCAAAGGCAAAAATGAATTTTTGTAGTGAATGATTCTGTTGATGCAAAATGAATTTACAGAAATTTCTCCTTCATAGGGTTTTTCAGTATAGCGTTTGAACAGTGTTAGTCGAAACTTTTTTTTGCTTCAGTGATGTTTGACAAACGTGTGCACACTTCGTCAGCTGAGAGGGCGGTTGTCAATACATAATTTTCAAAAGGCAAGTAGTTTTTCACGCAGTGATTTCTTATTTAAATGTAAGCAACATATTCGAATGTTGCTTAAAATGCAGCGCATATAAGTTCAAGTGTGGCGTCTGTAGATTCAGCATATAGGGTTGTTTTATTAATTAAGAATTTAGCGACTCCTTAATTACTAAACTTAAACTAAATTCCAATGAAAACAAGATTATTAATGGTTTGCGCATTTGCCTTAATCGCCGGATTGAGTAAGGCTCAAACCTACAAAATTACCCAACTCGCCAATGGCGATGTAAAGTACAGTGTAACGTATGTTGCTGCGCAAACACAGTCGCAAATTTTTGTGCGCGTGAACGACATTCAAGTGATTGCAACAACAATGGTTTTAGAATCGGGTACTACCTACACTTACACACAGGCGGCAGCGACTCTTGCTTCAAACAATAAAATCACTGCGCGTTTTTATGGCGCCAGCAGCAGTGGGCCTACTTTTATTCCTGGTCCTACTGATCAAGTATGGAGCACGGTTTTTGTTTATTATATCAGCACAGGAATCTG
>CANFBW010000111.1 GCA_947444925.1 Flavobacteriales bacterium
CTGATTTTGCGCTGTCTTTGTCCTTGAAAATGCCCGAAGCCTTTTCTAAAAACTCCTTTTTCCACGAAGAAATCTGCGTCGGATGAAGTTCATACTTGCGCGACAATTCTTCAATTGTACTGCGCTCCTTCAGAGATTCAATCACTACTTTAGCTTTGAACTCTGAGCTAAATTTACGTCTGCTTTGTTTTGCCATAAGACCGATAATTTAAGAAATTTTCTCTTCTTAACTATCTGCCCTGTTTTTGGGGGACATCATATAGTATATAAATTTTAATTTCAAAAAAAAGTTTACCAAAATGAAAAAACTAAATTTCAAAAATTTGAAGTTATCTCAAAAGCTTACTTTTCTTGCGGTTGGGGTGTTAAGTATTATAACCGTTTTGGTTGTATTTTATATAGTTGATTCGTCATTAAGCAATTCAAATAAGCAAAATCAAATATTGGCCAATGGTCAATCTACTTCTATCATCGAAAAGATAGATAGGAATTTCTACGAGCGATTTGGTGATGTTCAAGCCTTTGCCTACAATAGATTGGCTGTTGAAATGGCTACTACTGATAGTGTTAGTGAAAATTCGCAGAATTTCGTCAATACGATGGTGAGTTATTATGTGCTGTACGATTTAATGTTAATCACTAATAAGGAAGGGAAAGTGATCGCCGTAAATACTGTAGATAAAGCAGGGAAAAAGGTGAATACTAAATTTTTGTTGGGCAAAGATTTCTCGAATTTCGACTGGTTTAGAACTTGTACTTCGGGCAACGGGCCTGAACGAGGGGCGTGGTTTTCTGATTTTATACAAAGTAAAGATGTTGCACAAATATACCAATCGGCGGGCAACGGCATGGCGTTCGCTGCGGCCATTAAGAATAGTGATGGTGACGTGATAGGAACTTGGTACAACTTTGCAAATTGGGGCGAAGTAACACAAGGAATAAGAAAAGAAGCAGAGGTGTCTATTAAACAAGTCGCACCAGCGTCGATGGTTTTGCTAACCAGCTCGAGTAATAAGATAATTGACAGTGATGATGAAAAAGGATTTTTAGTGCAATCCATATCTGCAGGAGATTTCGAGGCAGGCACTGCTTATGATTATTTAGGCAAATCAATTAGTAATGCAGATTACGTGCTTGGAAGCGCAACAGGAAAAGGAGCATATATTTACAAAGGAAAGAATTGGAATGTACTTACCTTTATCCCAGTAATTAAATTTGATTTTTCTTATCTGATCGACAATTTACTGGGTTTCATTATAGCTGTGTTACTTGTTTTTACTGCAGTTAGCTTATTGTTTTTAGTCTTCGCTAATGGAATATCAAAAAACATCAATGTAGTGAAAGAAAGTGTTCAGTCTTTGGCTAAAGGTGAGTTGGTGGAGATTCCAGAAAATAGTAATACAGATGAAATAGGTGAGATGACTTTGGCCGTGCAATCATTGGTTAAAGGATTGCGAGAAACATCCACTTTTGCGCAAGAAATTGGCTCGGGTAATTTAGGAGTGAATTTTGAACCTCTTAGCGACAGAGATGAGCTTGGAAAATCACTTTTAGATATGAGAGTGAGTTTACAACATGTAAAGGAGGCCGATCAGAAGAGATCTTGGGCAACAGAAGGTTTGGCGAAGTTCGGTGATATCTTGCGCACAAATAATGAAGGCTTAGATAAATTGGCCGAGAATATTATTGGTGGTTTGGTGAAATATTTAGGCGCCAATCAAGGAGGATTATTCATTGTTAATGATACAAATAGTAATGATGTGCATCTTCAATTACTCGCATGTTATGCTTGGAATAAGAAGAAGTATATTGACATGCGCGTTGAAGAAGGCGAAGGGTTAGTTGGGCAAGCATGGCAAGAAAACGATATGTTGTATATTACAGATGTTCCTGAGAATTTTATTAAAATCACTTCGGGCTTAGGTGATGCAAATCCAAAATGTTTTTTAATTGTTCCATTAACAGTAAACGATGAAACTTTTGGTGTAATTGAAATGGCCTCTTTCAATCCTTTTGAAGATTACAAAAGAGATTTCGCTAAAAAATTAGCCGAAAGTATTGCATCAACTTTAAGCACTGCAAAAATCAATGAGCGTACTAAGATCTTGTTAGAACAATCACAACAACAGCAAGAAGAGATGAGGTCGCAAGAGGAAGAGATGCGTCAAAATATAGAGGAGATGAAAGCTACGCAAGAAGAGATGGGTAAGAAGGAGAAAGAGGTACAAAGAATTTTACAAGAAGCAAAAATAAAGGAAGAGCAATTGCTTAAGGAAATAGCTGAATTAAAAAGTAAAACCCAATAGTGCAAAGGTTTTGGTTGGCTGTGCAAGCGGTGAACCAACGGCAAATTTACGTTCGCTTACTACTGCTAATACATTTCCTAAATGATTGGAGAGTTCGTAGCGCTTTCAAAGAACTGTTTTTGTTTTAATTACCGTCTGTCCCCGATTGTTGTCCCCGATTGTTTTGTAAAGGTTTTGGTTGGCTGTGCAAGCGGTGAACCAACTGCAAATTTACGGTCGCTAACCACTGCTAATACATTTCCTAAATGATTGGATAGTTCGTAAGATAAATCAATGTTCACGTGCGATGTAGCTATTTCATTCTTTCAAAGAACTTGTGTTAAATTTAAACCTTTTTTAAACTTTCTCGTCTTATTTTCGTTATATTTATAGTAAATTCGTTGATATGGAACCATTGCAACATAGAATAGACACTCTTTCCAGCTGGTTAAAATCAGCGGGGAATGAATCTGTTATTACTCAATTTGAACGATTACAACAAGAACTTAATAAAGTTGTGGGTTATGAAGTTGATGGAACTCCTATTACAACTGCAAAACTCTTAGTTGATATAGCCACTGCCGAACAACAAATCAGTGAAGGAAATTATATTTCTCACGATGATTTAAAAAAAGAATCTGAGAACTGGTAATGACTACATTCAAAATCAAATGGTCGGAACTTGCTAAGTCCAATCTAAAAGAAATTCACGATTACATTAAGTATAAAAAGCAAGCACCACAAATAGCAACAATTTTAAAGAACGCAATTTTAGATGAAGTGAAGTCGCTTGAAACTCATCCTGAGAGATACCCACTTGAATTTTACATTAATGCTTTTACTCACGAGAATTACAGATTCAAAACTGTAAAAGGTAGATTCAAAATTATTTATCGTGTGCAAAATTCCGATGTTAGAATTATCAGAATATTTCACACCAGTTTAGACCCTAACAAATTATTGAATGATTTAGATTAAATAGGAAATCCTTCCTCAATCGCACTTCTCAAACTCTCCACATCTGCCATTCTATAAGGCTCTAAGCTGCTCAAATACTTAAACCCCGTGACGTATTGAACTTCAATAATGTTATGTAAGGGCAGCCAAAGAATAATTCAACCGGCTCGCAGTTGCACTCTTGCTCCTGGTCATTGCTTTGTGGTGGTAAATTCCAATTTTTCAGCAGTATTTACGTAAAATGCTCCAATATTAGGAACAAAGCCTTCGTTACTATTTTGAAGTTTTTTTTGGGAAAACGAATCCAAGCAAAACGCATTTACCTAGCAAAGGCGCTGACGCCTCAAATCAACAATTTGCATGACGACATTTTTCACATTGATTTAGAAGAAAATTAGGGAAATAGCAATGCTGATTTTATGTAAATTCGCAACGAAATCAGCCACATGCAAAAGAAACATATATATATAATAGCCGCCTTGCTCTTTGTTTTGGCCGCTTATTTTTCGCAAGGTGTACACCACTACGACGAGCACCATCAGGTGATGGAATTTGCCGGGTTGAAGTTGGGCTTGACTGAAAAAGCCAACCTACCATGGGAATACGCAGCACAAATGCGCCCTGCCATTCAACCCATGATGGTATATGTGACTCATAAAATATTTGGACTAATTAATATTGACAGTCCCTTCACCATTTCTTTTTTGTTACGCCTATTCACAGCGGCCTTGTCTTTTTTAAGCATTCATTTGCTGATCAAAGCGTTCATTGACACAATACAAGGCGACAAATTGAAATTGAGTTTTATTTTACTTTCGTTTTTTTTGTGGTTCTCCGTGTACAACAGCGTACGCTTTTCTTCTGAAAATTTGGCTGGACGCGTTTTTGTGATCGCCTTTGCACTCTTCTTCATCTGGAAAAACTTGAGCAAGAAGCAATACTTCGCGATTGGTTTATTGTTGGGACTTTCCTTTCTTTTTCGCTACCAAAACGCATTTTTAATGGTTGGTTTTTTGGCTTGGATCTTTTTCATAAACAAAAGTAAATTCAGCGAAATGTTGCTGATCGCCGCCGGTATTGTTGCGATGTTTGGTGTTGGCATACTGATCGACCATTGGTTTTACAACGAGTGGGTGCTGACCTCTTGGAAATATTTCGAGCAAAATATTTTACTGAATAAAGCGGCTGAATTTGGCGTGGAACCATGGTACTACTACTTTGCACAAATTGTTAGTGCAGGCATCCCTCCTTTCAGTTTGTTATTTGTAATTCCTTTAATTCTTATTTTAATTTTCAAAAGAAAAGACGCACTGGTGTGGACAGTCGTTCCTTTTGTAGCAGCACACATGTATATTTCGCACAAGGAATTGCGTTTCCTTTTCCCTCTCATTGGTTTTTTGCCATTGATTATTGTGTCGTCAGGTGAAATAATTAACGCCAAGTGGAAGGGATTTTCGCAAAGTAAATTTTTAAAAGTGAGTGCCATTTTGTTTTGGATATACAACGGCCTGTTTTTAGCCATCTC
>CANFBW010000112.1 GCA_947444925.1 Flavobacteriales bacterium
AATGCCTGATGTTGCCAAGTTTTGGGTGGAAGGCGATGCTAAAATCACCATCGAATTGCTTGACGAAAAACGTAAATCGGATGCCGAAAAATATATCCTCACATTTATATTGGGTGTGTTGTCGTTTAAAAAGGGCTTTTACCCTTTGCACGGAGGCGGTGTGGTTCACAATGGTGAAGCCTACCTTTTTACCGGGTATTCAGGCGCTGGGAAATCAACCACTTTAGCAGGTTTAACGCAAAGAGGATTTCAGCCTCTGGCCGATGACATTTCTAACTTTTTTGTGGAAGATGGAAAAATCTTGGTGCACCCTTGCTTTCCCCGTTTCAAACTATGGAAAGACAGCATGTTGATGTTGAAAAATGTTGGCAGCGGCGAATATAAATTGGGAACTGATATTGAAAAGTATCTGGTGCCGGTAAATGTTGATTTTCCAACGAAACCCATTCCTGTTAAAAGAATTTATTTGTTGCAGCGCGACATGGATGACAAAACGTTTTTCAAAGTCATTAAGGGAAAAGAGAAGATGCTGAAACTGAAGCAAAACAGCTACAAGCCATGGATGGTAAAGGCTTTTAAGTTAGACGGAAAGCATTTTGGACTGATGAACGACATCGCTGCTAAAGTCGAATTGGTGGAGTTTCACAGACCCTTTGACAAAGAGAAATTCAGTGACATGTACGACGTTTTGATTAAAGACATCAAAGGCTAATGGAAGGCAAGAGAAATATAGTTTGGTTGGCTTCATTTCCCAAGTCGGGAAATACGTGGATGCGTATGTTTTTACACGCCATTAAAATGGGCTGCGATTCACTTGAAAATTTTGATGATTTAGAGGGCTCCAACGGCATTGCATCGGCGAGGCACATTATGGACGAGGCACTTGGCTGCAGCAGTGCTGACATGCCTGATATTAAAATACAGCGTTTGCGCAGCGAAATATACCGCGTGTATTCCAATGATTTTCAAGGGGTGTCTATTTTAAAAGTACATGACGCCGCATTTCACCGAGGCATTCTCACTTTTCCAAAAGATGTCACCAAAAAGGTAATCTACATTGTGCGCAATCCTTTTGATATGGTAGCATCGTTCGCCACCCATATGAGTTGCAGCATCGCTGAATCACTCAGCAGTTTGTGCGATGGAAAGGGCAAGTTGTCTTCAAATAAATACCGGCTTGATTCTCAGGTACAGCAATACATGGGCTCGTGGAGTGATCATTACCATTCGTGGAAAAATTTGTACCGCGACAATATTGAAATTGTTCGCTACGAAGACATGCTGAACAATTCATTTTCCACTTTTGAAAGAGTGGTGCGCTCATTAGGTTGGACACACGATAGCGCTGCCATTGAAAAAGCAATAAGGGTTAGTGATTTTAAAAATTTGCGCGCCCTCGAAGAAGAGCACGGCTTTAGAGAAAAAGCGCCCAAAACCAAACAGTTTTTCCGCCAAGGAAAATCAGGTGCGTGGCGCAATGAAATAACAGCAGAGCAAGCTGCAATGTTGGTTGATCGCCACTTTTACACCCTTTTGGAGTTGGGATACATCAATGCCGATGGCGATATTTTGGTTTAACGCGCAACAGTGGTGTGCTTAATAAATACAAGGAGCAATGCTTTTTAACACCCTTCCTTTTTTTCTTTTTCTGCCGGTGGTATTTGTACTGCACTGGTTTGTCTTTGGAAAGCGTGGAAAGTGGCAAAACTTGTTGCTTTTGGTGGCCAGCTATTATTTTTATGCCTGTTGGGATTACCGCTTTTTACTTTTGCTTATTTTTTCTACTGCCCTTGATTTTTTCAGCGGATTAAGAATTCAATCGGCAGCCACAGAGCGGGCAAGAAAAGCGTGGTTGTATGCAAGCATTGGCATCAACCTTGGCTTTTTAGCTGTTTTTAAATACTACAATTTTTTTGTCACTTCTTTGGTGGAAGCGTTTGAGCATTTGGGCTTGCACGTTAACGTATGGACTTTCAAAATACTGCTGCCTGTTGGTATTTCTTTTTACACCTTTCACGGTATTTCTTATGTTATCGATGTGTACAAACGACGTGTGCTGCCAACTACAAAAGTGCTCGACTATTCGCTATTCGTAAGTTATTTTCCGCTTTTGGTTGCCGGGCCTATTGAGCGCGCCACGCATTTGTTGCCACAGCTTGAGAAAAAACGCGAGTTCAATTATGCCAAAGCCATTGACGGCTTGCGACAAGCACTTTGGGGTTTGTTTAAAAAGGTAGTGGTTGCCGATAACCTTGCTGCCTTTGTGCACTTTTATTTTACCGCGCCAGCAAGCCATTCATCGTACGAATTGTTGCTCGGAATCGTGTTTTTTACAGTGCAGATTTACTGTGATTTCTCTGGCTATTCTGACATTGCCATTGGCGTGTCTAAGCTTTTCGGTATTGATTTGATGGAAAATTTCCGCTACCCCTATTTTGCGCGATCTATTCGCGAATCATGGACGAAGTGGCACATTTCGCTTACGTCGTGGCTGCGCGATTATGTTTATCCCGCGCTGTGGAGTCCGCGCCGTCGCATGTGGGTAGTGGCATTGAATACTTGTGTGTTGATGTTGATAGTGGGTTTATGGCATGGCGCCAATTGGACATTTTTGGCTTATGGCCTGCTACATGGCTTTTATTTGGCAGTGCCCATTTTGTTTCCTGCATTGCACGTAAAACACAAAGCAGCAAGTACGCTCAAAGATTTACCTTACATAATCCTTACTTTTTCTCTGAGGGCTTTTTCAGCTGTTCTTTTTCGGGCTACAGATTTGCACACCGCCTATACTTATTATGCTTCTTTATTTGGCAATTGGTCGGGTAAAATGCCTGCATACGGGCATTTGAAATACTTAGCGGTGGTGGCGTTTATGTTTGCTGTAGAATGGAAGATGCGCAATAAGCAGCATGGTTTGGATGGCTTTTTTGCAAATGTCATCGCGCGCCGGATTTTTTACTTTGTTTTGTTTTGGCTGGTATTGTACAATTTGGGCAACGAACACGACTTTATTTATTTTCAATTTTAATGCACTTATTCCTTCGAAATACCACCTATTTCTTTTTGGCCTTGCTTGCATGTATTGCCATCAACACCTCGGTGAATTTGTGTTTTTTCAATACGCGGCACCAGCACTTGCCAAAAGAAATAAATACCCTGCTGCTGGGCGACTGCCGGGTAACGAATGATTTGAATCCGGCACTGATCGACAGTTCAGTGAACATGGGTATTTCAGGAGAAAGAGAAGCAATTACCTTTTTGAAATTGCAGCGTTTGGCAGCCGACAATCCACATTTAAAAAAGGTGGTGTTGCAGCTGTCTCCTACATTTTTTGGAACAATGCTTTCGAAGGTGCCTATCAATGAACAGTATTATGAATTGATTGACCTGCCTTTTCCTAAGAAAATTGATGCGCAACGCGCTTTTTTATTGTTGCTCAAAGGTTATGGCTTAAGGCCGCAATTTTCAAAGGACTGTTTTTGGGTGGGAAAGGGTTTTGTTGCCCGCAATGGTGTTGTGGCTGCCGACCACAAGCAAGCCTCCCAGCAGAAAAAAGCATTGGCGTTAAATTATACTTTACTTGATGAGGTGGTTGATTTTTGTGAATATAAAAAGTTGTCGCTTTTATTGGCGCAGTCGCCAATGCTGGTTGTTTCGCAGGCGGAGCAAAAATGGAATCGCCAATGCTATTCAAAAGTAGCAGCACGTTATGTTGGCCGAAAATACGTTCGGGTGCTTTTGAACGATTCTTTAGCTGGCGCCCAATCTTTCTATTGCGACAGGCTGCACCTCAATAACGCTGGTGCAACATACTATTCAACGTGGGTGAATAAAAATTTGGTAAGGAGTAAGTAAACTAAATCGCTTCAGTTTTGCCTTAAAGTTAAGATCCGTATGCAATTAATAACTTTGGCTGAGACCACTTTTTCTTTTCCATGGGATATTTTTTGTAAAAGTAGAAATATTTAAAAAAAAAGCAAGTCCACGTATTGCTCAATGCGCAACTCAGCGGCATGCAAAAGCATTCAAAGGGAGTGAATAAAAATTTAGTAAGGAGTAAGTAAATTGAATCGCTTCAGTTTTTGATTAAAGTTAAGACGCGTAGAGACGTGTAAATGGAGTTCTGGAGGGACCAGCTGTACCGCGAAACGTATCACCTTCGGCATTACACGGGATAGTTCCTGCAGCAGTTTCTTTGTTGTTAAGACTTAATAGTTTGGGCTGTGACCATTTTTTCTTTTCCATGTGCTTTTTTTGTGAAAGTATTGTTTTTTCTTGAAGATTAAAAGTACAACTATTTTTAGAGCGAAAAGCACATGCTATTGTGTGTGTTTGAGCATGAGAATTTGGTGTAAATGTTAAGGCATACAGCGCAGTATTTAAATTGCTGAAATTATGCGCTTATATTTGCGCTAAGTTGGAAGAAA
>CANFBW010000113.1 GCA_947444925.1 Flavobacteriales bacterium
GCGGCGATGAACATCAGCAAAAAAGAAATCATCAGAATCAAAAGTCAAGTGAAAACCAACTTCGGTGCGCTGGGGATTGAAGTCTCGACTGTAGACAGAACCTTAGTCAAAAACCCATCTGTTTTCAAACTATTCACGATATTTCACGCATGGATCAGCATTGAAGCAGGAATGAAGCAACTTGCCGAAGTATGCAAAAGCAAGGAAGGATTTATGCGCGCCTCCGCCGATTTTCATGACCTTTTAAAAAATGATTTCTTTGAATTCCAAAACGAAGCGTCACAGAACTTTGGATTTCACAGCGGAAAATTTGATTCCTTTCCAGTACACATCCGCATGCTGAACGACAAAGCGCGCACCCTTGCTTTTCAAAAAGCAATTCGCGCTACTGTTGAACCCCATGACATTGTTTTAGACATTGGCACCGGAAATGGAATTTTAGCGGCAACAGCAGCCATGGCGGGCGCAAAACATGTATATGCCGTTGAAAGAACGGAATTCATAGAAGTCGCAAGAGCTGTATTTAAAGCCAATGGTCTTGCCGACAAAATCACCTTAATCAAAGGTGATTCCAGCAACATTTCCTTGCCCGAAAAAGCAACGGTATTGGTCAGCGAAATCATCGGCAATGACCCTTTCGACGAGGGTATTTTGCGCACCTTCAACGACGCCAACCAAAGATTGCTGACGGCTGATGCACGCGTGATTCCGCAAAGTATTTCGGTATTTGCAGTGGCTGTTGAAGCTCCTGCACACAAACACAACCAACTGCAAATCACAAAGAGCAACCTGCACAACTGGAAGGAATGGTATGGCATTGATTTCTCCGCATTTTTAGATTTTAACGACGACAGGGAAGTGCACAAACTCAGTCAAAAAAGTGCAGCCGTAAAAAATTGGAACCTGCTTTCTGCGCCACTTGAGCTTGCAACCATCGACCTCAAAAACAATAACAATAAGGTAGAGGCCATAGAAAAGCAATTGGCGCTTAGTGGCAACGGAGTGCTCAACGGAGTGCTGCTGTATTTTGAAACACATCTATCGGAAAACAACGTGCTGTCATTGCACCCCAATCAGGTGGCCGACAGCAACCATTGGTCCTGTCCCCTCTTTTTAGTAGAAGGCAAACAAGTCAGCGCAGGCGAAACTGTAAAACTGCACTACGCTTTAAAAAATTTAAAATCATCTATTGAAATTCACGCACTGTAGTTCAACACAAGCGCGATAAAAGACCTTCCACCCAACAAAAGGCGCACACTTTTAGCTCAACACCAAAACGTCGTTTTTCACCATGTTTTCAATGAAAGGAAGCACTTCGTTCTCACAAGTACTTTGGTCGATGTCGTACTCTTCCACCAAAGCAGAAACTACATCCGCAATATTTTTAGGTGCATCCAACAATTGCCAAATTGATTTTCCGGTTTCATTCAAACTCGCATAGGCGCCAGTTTCAATGTTCATCATAACCAACTCACCATCAACTTCATTGAAAACAAAATTGTCACTTCGGGCTATTGTTTGAGTAGAGTTCATCGCTATATTTTTTTTTGCGAATATAAGAGAATTAACCTTTCAACGCAAAGGAATAATCGTGCGAGCAAATGCTTGTGTACTCTGTTTCCTATGATTCGAACAAGAATAAGGGTCAACCTTTACAACTCCTCAAAAAGGTTTCTTTCAACCTGCAAAAATTATGATCTCCACATCATTGTAACTTCACTATCATTGATCAAATTCCCACCCTCCACATTTTTTACTTCGTCAAAATCAACTTCTGGAGTAATCCATGTTTTTTTTTCTTGTGTTTGTTTCTCGTGCATAAAATATCTTTTTGTGGGTAAAGCTAACATAATATTTCAAAAAAGCCCTCCTTCAGCAAGCGCTTCGCCAATTGAAAAGACAACTTTTCCTGGCCAGCGAATAAATCAAGCACTGCCACTTGTTCCACATTTGTTAGGCACTGCAATTCCGCTTGATAAAGCAAAGGCAATGAAATGCGCTGCTGAGCGAAAACAAGATCACACGTAAATTTATTGATCTCCACCGTCATTGCTCCGCGGTGCAAATTTCGCAAAATACTGTGCGGCTCCAGCTCCATAAGAGCACTTTCCGACCACAAATCCTTTGAAGCTTCTTTTTTTGCCATCAAAAGCTGCAAATCGTGCCTGCTCAATTGCTCCACACAACGCAACATTTCCCGCTTCAAATCGGCAAAATACACTTCATTGTCAAGCGCATCCGAAAGCACTGCCTTTCTAAAAAAAGGATTTTCATACGCTTTTGCTGCTAGCTTCTTGAACAATTTATAGCCGTATTCCGGATAAAGTCCCACCGTTAAATGTGCAGAAACACTTTCTTCCGTATTCGCCTGATGGTAATATCCGCGCGGCAAATACAACAAATCACCTTGTTGTAAAGTCAATACTTCCAACCTTTTTATATCTTTTGGTGCGGCGCCATCCTCTCGCTTTGCATCCGACGGAAGGTCGCGTGGCTGATCGTAGATGTTCCACACTTTTGTTCCGTGGCATTGCAAAATGAACACGTCGTGGTTGTCGCAGTGAATGTCAAATCCCTTTGAAAAAGCAGGAGAAATATAGGCATTGGTGCGGGTGGTGATTTTGAGCTCCTCCTCCAATACTCTTGAAAAATCGGCCACATCCACCATTCGGTTGTTTACGCCATCAATTACGATCGACTTACCTTCGTGAAACTCCTTCATGAGCAAGCTATTTTTTATACGCAAAGGCATGCCTTCTCCTGCTGGTTCGGTGAAGCGCAGCGGATGCACAAAATTGCCCATCGATGCCAACTTTACTCCCGGATAATACAAATCGTGTGATGTCAACAAAGTATTGAAAGCCTTTAAAGTGGCGACCTGCTGGTAAAAATCAGGACTTTTCCGATGCAGCACCAAAGGTTTTTTTTCAAAATATTCAGAAAAGAAAAGCTCCGTTGTAATCGGATAAATAAGATCGGAAAACTTCATCGTAAATTTTTTTGCTAATGCGTTGCTTCAGTCGTCAATGCTACTTGAAACAAATATACACTTATTTCAATTTACTGGTTCTGCCGCCCTATAAAGAACCAATTTTGAAAACTATTTTTTCAAGAAAACGCGGTAGGATTCATGGCTTTCCGAAAGTATTTCATTTTGCGTATTGAACAAGGGGCGATTGTGCAATAACTTGTTATTGGGAACTTGCAAAGGGAAATACTTTGCGCGAATGCTGGTATCTAAAAATTTGAAATCGCTGTGGTCGATGAACATCAAACCACCCGATTTCAATTTTCCATCCAACAGCAAGCATTGGGCCTCAAACTGCGCAAAGGTGTATTTCACCGCTTTCACAACACCCGATCTGTTGTGCGTATGCTGAAGAACAGCCAAACAAAAAATAGCATCAAAATCACCGCTATTAGTAAATTCCTCAGACAAGCTGTGCACAAAGGAAATTTTCGGGGAGTTCGGTTTTTGAAGGCAGCGCTTCAAATTGTACGGACTGATGTCGGTTCCTACAATCAGCGCCTGCGGCAAATATTCGCGCAAACTATACGCTTCTTCTCCAGTAGAACAGCCAAACGACAAAAGTTTCACCTCACTCCGCCCAGCAAAATAGTCTTGCGCAATTTTAAAAAGCGCTGGATAACGGTTGGGCATAGTGAAATTTGGAGGCTGGTGAAAATGCTTGCCATACCTCAGGTGCGCCCATGTTTGGTGCCGGTATTCAGCACTAAAGAAAAACATACGGCAAAAATGAAAACTGGCATAAATAGGGCGCAGTATTCTGTAGCCCAATTTATTGGAGTTCCATATGGCAAACCGCAACTTGCTCGTTTTTGCTTTCAGCGCTGCAAACAAAGTCATGTTATTTCATTTTTTTTGCGAAAAAATAGTACTTCAAATGCTCTCTGTGCAATCTCAGCGCTGGGTCATTTGCTGCTGCCTCGTTGCTTCTTTTTGCATTGAAATATTTATCGGCCAAGGGGTTTTTAATTGAAAGTGCCTTATCACTGATAAAAGGCGCAAATTTTTCGTGAAATTTATATACAAAAGGCGCAGTAGCAACAAAACTTTTGTGCGTGGCAATAAGTTCAGCAGGCACAATGGGCTGTACTAAATTTTTAAATAAATAACGGCATTGGCCCTGCGGCGACATCGTTGTCATAGGCAAGCTGTAAATGTACTCCAAAAGAGGCAAATCAAGCATTGGAAATCGGTACTCTATGCCAAAATGCTGTCCAATCAATAC
>CANFBW010000114.1 GCA_947444925.1 Flavobacteriales bacterium
TACGACCGTAATTAGAAAAACAGATGAAATTACGACTGTTTTTGGTCGTAACAACTCAATATCAGCATTTTAAAATTAGCTCAATTACGATCATAAACGATCTTTTACGACCGTTTACGACCGTAATTAAATATAAAACTGAATTAGAGTATTGTTTTGTGGGGATGTAGGATTGCCAATTAACATAGGATCTGTTGTAATACATCAGCAAAAGGTTCGGCAGGGTAGAACAACCATTAATATTGTTTCGCCCACAATGTCACACGAAAGCGATCAATATCCGAGCTTACATTAGGGGGGCGTCTTCTTTTCAAGTCAAGGACTATGTAGCGCCTGTACAATGCCATTAAGACACCTTCAGAAAAAATTTTCAAGAACTCTGGTTCATTTATATTAACTACTTTTACCCATTCTGCATCTCTTTCCGAATTTCAATAAAAAAAAAGATAATGAAAACAAAATTATTACTCCTTATACTTCTATTCTCAATCCCTTTACTATCACAAGAAAAATACGACGTACGAAAGGCTAAATGGGGAATGACCATTAGCGAAGTTAAAGCTTCCGAATACCCATTAGTGGGTGAAGATCATGACGGAGCCGCAACAAAACTTTTCGAGTTCGATATCTGTTACTACGACGTTACTATTGGTAATGACCACAAAGCATCGATAATATACTCATTCACCAATAAGAGACTTACAGAAATATCGTATCAGATGTATGGTCGAAATGATCCTGATCGCAAGGGTACGGACAGTCATTTTATTCCTCTCCTTAAAAAAATAGAATACACAAACTTCGTTTTTGACGCGCTACAAAAGGACAAACATATGACGTGTAGTCATGGTTGGTGTGATCCATTCAGTTCAAAACTAAATATCCCTGCTAATTTTCATACCTGTGGCACTGATGCGCAAACAGTTGAATATATTGAAAAAGCAGGAGATCTAGCCCATATTACAACATTGTCAATTGGTTTCGAAAACGAAAGATCCTATGCGACATTCTATTTTAATCAATACCAAAACGCAGACAAAACCAATAACCTTATTGCGGCTTCGCTTAATAGCAACTATTACAATCAATACTATACGTTACGTTTTACACCAAGTTATTTAGTTAAACAAGGACTCATCAAAAACGATTTTTAGAACATTATGTGCCTTTCGAAACAATTCAACAGTATATAAGTTACTCTTATGAATTCCAAGAAAAAGAGGTTTCTGACGCTCTTTACCTTCAGCGTTGTTCGCTTTCTTACAATAGCCTGTTAACTACCTGCATGCCTTCAACAAAATTGCACTGAATTACCAAGCAGCTATGAAAGTTATGAAGACGCTCTTAGGCAAATAAAAACAGCGAAATTCAAGCTACACGAAACAGCAAACACATCAAGAAGCAGCTGGATTACAGGAGCGGAATTTTATAGTTGTGACGGAGGAGATGGATATCTGATCATCACAATCCAATCCAAGGAATACATTCATCAGGGCTTACCACGCAGTGTGTGGATCAAATTTAAAGACGCAGCATCCCTTGGCAAAGAGTACAATACTTCCATTAAGGGACGATATGAGCTTAAATTATAAACAAAGGTTTTAGAAATAGCAATATACAAGCTTTGCTCTTGCAGAAATAAATTTGCGCATTCGATTATTGCATAATATTGGTGATAGATTAATTTTTAAAGAGCTTGAGCAAATGGAAAGCAACTACTTGTACTGTTACAGAGAAAACATCGGAACTACTGACGATAATATGAAATTGCCATATCGCAATCGAATCCTTGCTTTTCCAAGAGGAGGGCAAGTCAATCCCTTAGGAGAAAGAGTGTATCGATCACTAAGGGATTTAAAGAGGAACGATTCACTTTACAACAGCTACATAGCTAGTGATAAAAGCGCAAGCAAAATCACCGAGGAGAGATTTGTCTTTTACTTGGAGGGATTTGTTGAAACCCCAATGGATGAAGAATTTGATACGCAAAGTGCCAATATCCTCCTTCATACTGTAATTGGACAATCGAAAGGGAAGGACTTGAAAGGCTTGCACTTAATGACTGAATGGAATGACAAAGCGAGAGTTGTCAAGGTGACAAAACAACCAAACAGAATGGGTGTTTATAAAGCAATAGTAGAAGGATATTCTTCAACTAAAAATAAGTGGATTCAGAAACATCAAATAAGCACCATGTTTCCAGATAGTTGGACAGCTAAAACGCTTCTATTTGAAATTCATTCAGCGTATGCAAACAGAACAAAAAAGGGAAACTTTGATAATGTTTTTGAGGGACAAACTACAACAGGTGTTCCGGTTGAATTTGTAATCATGAAGAATAAAGTTTTAACAGTGTATCCGATTTATAATAAAGACTAAATATCTATCTCGTTTTCTAGGTTGCGCATCCAATCCAAGAGGGGTGTAAGTACCCCTAAAAATCAGACTGGCTTTAAATTGGAAAAAACTTTAAATTTAATCCAATATGAAAAAGTCAAAATTCACAGAAGCCCAAATTGTAAAAGCCTTGAAAGAGGTCGAGAACGGTCGTTCAGTTAATGAAGTGAGCCGAGAACTAGGAGTTAATCCCCAAACATTCTATAGCTGGAAGAAGAAATATTCTGGTATGGATGGCGACCAACTGAAGCATCTTAAGGAACTAGAGGAAGAGAATCGGCGCTTAAAAACGATGTATGCCGATTTAGCACTCGACAACAAGATGCTGAAAGATGTCTTGTCAAAAAAGTGGTAGCCTCTGGTGATCGTAACAACATAATTGCTTACTTAAAAGAAGCTCATAAAGTAAGTGTCACCAAGGCATGTAAAGCAACAGGCTTCAATAAATCGATGTTCTATTACAAGTCGGTAAAGGACGATTCCTTGGTGATAGCGAAACTGACGGAGTTGAGCGAGCAGAAGCCTAATCGAGGTTTTCCTAACTATTTTAATCGCATAAGGAATGAAGGAATAGTATGGAATAAGAAACGAGTAAAACGAGTTTACAACAAGATGAATTTAAACTTAAGAAGAAAACGAAAACGCAGATTACCAACAAGAATCAAGCAGCCGTTATTTGCGCCTTTAGAATCAAATAAATCATGGAGCATGGATTTTATGCATGATTGTTTGATGAGTGGAAGAAAGGTTAGAGTGTTGAATATAATCGACGATTACAATCGGCAAGCGCTTAGCATCGATGTTGATTATTCACATTCAGGAGCAAGCGTTAAACGTGCGATACAAAGAATAATAGATGAGCAAGGTAAGCCTGATGAAATCCGTTGCGACAATGGACCTGAATTTCTTTCTCATGAATTAGCAGATTACTGCAAAGCCACAGGAATAATTCTTAAATATATTCAACCTGGAAAACCTACACAGAATGCCTATATCGAAAGATTTAACAGAAGCTACAGAGAAGATGTTTTGGATGCTTACCTCTTTGAAGAAATTGAACAACTACGAAATCTATCTTGGAAATGGCTTTTAGATTACAATCAAAATCATCCTCATCAATCATTAAAAAACATGAGTCCTTTAAATTTTATCAAACAAAATCAGCATATTTGAAATTCAATTTATACCCAGTATGAAAAATGGGGTACTTACAAAATCAGCATATTTGAAATTCAATTTATACCCAGTATGAAAAATGGGGTACTTACAGGGTCTTTCTTGAGATTACAGAGCGTCTACGACGACATAACCACATTCTACTCTCTTAAAAAAATTTTAAGGGGCACGAGGTGGTCAGTTTGGATCGGCGAAGGGTGGTCACATTAAATCGGCAGTGGGTGGTCAAGTTGACCGGCGCCTGCACTTACCCGCCTTCAAGCAGAAAATTGCAAAAACAGCGAAAGGCCATCAAATTTCGAAATCGATGGGCAAGCGCATCCAAACAGTGCAAGAAAGTTTAAGAAGCGCAAGGCTATATACTTTTCACAATCAAATTGGTAAGCGCACTCAAATTCTGCAAATCCAAAAGAAAAGAGTTCGAAAAAATGTCGGTGAAGTCCACCAAAGCGGACAACACTAAATTTTGAGGTGTTAGTCCGCTTTTTGATTTTCTAAAACCCTTGTCAGCATTGAGCGCACGAAGAATGATCTCATTTATTCGCGGAGTTCGATATTTTTCTCTGTCGAAAAATAGTTTTTCTGGGAAAGTCGAACTCACAATTGTTCTTTTAGCTTTTCAAATCAGCATTCTCAACAAA
>CANFBW010000115.1 GCA_947444925.1 Flavobacteriales bacterium
ACTTTTCGAATAGAATCCTTGCAAGGAGAAAATGGAATAGCATTGCCGTTTTTTTCGGCAGCTGCAAAAAGTTGTTTGATATTTTTTTCGGTGATCAGCGGACGCACGGCATCGTGGATGCCCACCACACATTCATCAGTGATGACGGTCATTCCGTTTTTCACCGATTCAAATCGCGATTTTCCACCGGCTACAATTTGATGCGGAATATTGAAGTCGTATTTTCTTTTGAGCTCAGCCCAGTAAATCACCTGTCGTTTGGGCAACACCACAATGATGTTGATGTTGTGGTAGGCATTGTAGAAATGCTCTATGGTGTGAAACAAAATCGGTTTGTCTTGAAGCAAAAGAAATTGTTTTGGAATGTCGCTCCCCAATCGGGTGCCACTTCCTCCGGCGACGATGATGACAGATTTTTTCATAAAAAAAAGTTCAATGTTTAATGATTAAAGTTCAATGTTCTAGGTTTAGCGTACCAGGAACATTGAACTTTAAACTTTGAACTACACTTTTACAGGATCAGCATTGCGTCACCGTAAGAGTAGAATTTGTATTTGTCTTTGATGGCTTTTTTGTAAGCCTCGTTGATCAAGTCGTAACCACCGAAAGCCGACACCATCATCAGCAATGTAGATTCAGGCATGTGAAAGTTGGTGATCATGCAGTTGGCAACGCTGAAGTCGTATGGAGGAAAAATAAATTTGTTCGTCCATCCTTCGTAAGGTTTCAGCAAACCATCAGTAGATACTGATGTTTCAATGGCTCTCATGGTAGTAGTACCAACGGCACATACTTTTTTCTTGTTTGCTTTTCCAGTGTTGACAACATCAACAGCTGATTGTGGAATAATGACCTTTTCAGAATCCATTTTGTGTTTCGTCAGGTCTTCTACTTCCACAGAACGGAAAGAACCCAAGCCAACATGCAAAGTCAATTCGGCAAAATTAACACCTTTCAATTCGAGGCGTTTCAGCAAGTCTTTACTAAAGTGCAAACCAGCGGTAGGTGCAGCAACGGCACCTTCGTTTTTTGCGAAAATGGTTTGGTAGCGCTCCTCATCGGCAGCCTCTACTTTACGGGTGATGTATCTTGGAAGTGGTGTTTCACCAAGGTCTCTCAAAATCTTTCTGAATTCTTCGTAGGTTCCATCGTGTAAGAAACGCAACGTTCTACCACGAGAAGTAGTGTTATCGATCACCTCTGCAACGAAATCATCGTTTTCGCCGAAGTACAATTTGTTGCCGATTCTGATTTTTCTTGCTGGATCAACAAGCACGTCCCAAAGTAAAGATTCGCGGTCGAGTTCTCTCAGCAAAAACACTTCGATTTTAGCACCGGTTTTTTCTTTGTTACCGTACATTCTGGCAGGAAATACTTTGGTGTCGTTCAACACCATTACGTCGCCATCGTCGAAATAACTCAATACATCTTTGAATTTTTTGTTTTCAATTTTCCCTGTCGCACGGTTCACCACCATTAACTTGCACTCGTCTCTCACTGGAGAAGGATGCATGGCCAAAAGTTCTTTAGGGAAGTTGAATTTGAATTGTGATAATTTCATAAATCTTACGGGATTTTAATGACTGTAAATATATAAAGACCAAGCGCAAAGGTAATACAAGAAGGAGGCGAAACCAATAGCTGGGGAAAATAAATAGTGACGTCTAAAGAAGTGCAAAACAATGTGGTGTTGATGGAATGATTTTTCGGAAGTCCAATTTAGGGCTACTGTTGCGCAACAAAGAAGGCATTACATGTTGATTTTTTGCGCCAGGTCTTTGTCCTTCGCCTTGATTCCATTTTTTATTTTTATGATTATCCGCATTGCGCCTGTAATGTGACGAAAGTGGTTCTAAATCCTTCAGGGTAGCTTAGGACAAATGCGACCGATTTTCAGAAAGGGTTTTTCGAGACATGCTTTCTTTCTTTGGTACTCAGAAGGATCTATCGTTCTAAATATCAATTCCATTGGAGCAATTTCAGATAGGAATTTTTTTAACGTAAACAGTTTTAAAAAATGCCCTTTTGTGAAATTCGCTTGAATTTCAAATCTTTTGTTGTTTGTGTTTGCGCTGAATAGCGCTGTGGTCTGGCAATCTAAAATAGAGTCATTGCACTTCAAAAGAGTTTACAAAACCTTCTATCGTCATCGCATCTTCCAATTTAAACGCTCCGATGCGGGTTCTGCAAAGAGCACTTAAATGTGCGCCACTGTTAAGTTCCTCGCCAAGGTCTCTGGCTAGGGAGCGAATGTAGGTACCCTTGCTGCATACGATGCGAAAATCTACTTCGGGCATTGCGATGCGCGTGATTTCAAATTCGGTGATGCTGATGGTTTTCGCCTTTATTTCGGCTGTTTTTCCTGAGCGCGCTATTTTGTAGGCGCGGCGACCATTGATTCTGATCGCCGAGAAGATGGGCGGTACTTGTTCTAAGGTGCCCGTAAATTTTTGGGCAGCTGCGTGTATCATCTCCGGCGTAATGTGGTCGGTAGGGTAGTATTGGTCAATTTCTTTCTCTAAGTCAAAACAGGGCGTGGTGGCGCCGAGTACAAAGGTGCCCGTATATTCTTTTTCGGCGGCCTGGTATTGGTCGATGTTTTTGGTTTCTTTGCCGGTGCAAATGATGAGGAGTCCAGTTGCCAATGGATCTAGCGTGCCGGCGTGCCCTACTTTTAGTTTGAATTTTTCTTGTTTTACAACGGTAGGCACTCCTTCAACATGGTTGACGAAAGTTTCGGGACTCAAATACTTTTTAATCGTAAACTTCACTTTGTACACCGCGTTGAACGACGACCAGTGCAATGGTTTGTTGATTAGGATTGCTTTTCCCGTGAGGTAATCAGACATGTTAAGGTTGAAGTTCTAATCCGGTGTACAAGGCATAACTTAAAAACAAAACACCTAAAATGATTCTGTAATAGCCAAAATGTTTGAAGCCGTATTTGTTTAAAAAAGCAATGAATCCTTTTACTGCGATGAGCGCAACTACAAAGGCAACGGCAAGTCCAACAAACAAAGTGCTAAAGTCATCACTGTGTATGTTTTCGTGCTCTTTCAGCAAGTCGTAACCCGATGCAGCGAACATTGTTGGTATGGCGAGCAAAAACGAAAATTCTGCCGCTTGCTTGCGGTTGAAGCCTGAGAAAATGCCGCCAAATATAGTGGCGGCAGCGCGGGAAACTCCTGGTATCATGGATACGCATTGGATGAATCCGATTTTCAATGCGCCCAAATAACTGATGTCTTCTACTTCTTTGTATTCCGATTTTTTATCGGCACTCCATTTGTCGAGCAAAATCAACACCACGCCGCCAATGATCAGCGAAACGCTTACCGTGAAAGGGTTGAATAGAAATTCTTTGATCATTTTGTAGGCCAAAAAACCAATGGCGCCCGTAGGTAAAAAAGCAACGAAAAGTTTGAGGTAGATATTGATCCCCACAAAAAATCGTTTGATATAGATCAGTAATACGGCGAGTATGGCGCCCAGCTGAATAACGATTTCAAAGGTTTTTGCAAATTCAGGATCTTTCACATCCATCAGCGATTGCGCCAATATCATGTGTCCTGTTGAAGATACAGGCAAAAACTCAGTCAATCCCTCTATGATGGCAATGATGATGGCTTGGATGTAGGTCATGCTATTCGGGTTTTTTCAAAATGCCTAACAATACAACGCCCAAGCCCACCAATACGGTAATAGGCGCTACGGTAATGCGGCGGGTGCTGAAAATTTCATCTGGATTGAATTGTGTTACATCATCCGTTCCTCCGCCCGAAAGCAAAACGAATCCGATGCCCATAATGACAACTCCCGCTATGATCAGGAGGTAGTTTGTTTTGCCAAATTC
>CANFBW010000116.1 GCA_947444925.1 Flavobacteriales bacterium
CATTATTGATATCGAAATACAATTCAATACCATCATCAAAATACGATTCCGGACTGTCGTTAAATTTTGAATCATCGCTTACATCTCCTAAAACATACAAATAAGTATTGTCCCAATATGCTTTAAACGTACCTGATAAATCGGCAGTACTTGTAACCGTTGGTTGAATTACTTTAGTGAAACTTTGCGTGTAAGTATTGTCGTCCCATAAAGTTTCAATTGTTCCATCAATCAATGGAGCAGTGGTCGTTAATGGAATAACAAACATGTTCACAACATTTACAACGATGCTTGCTTTACAACCTTCAACACCATTTACCGTTTGCGAAACATAATACGTTGTAATTCCGGCAGCAGCAGTTGATGGGGTTGGTGCAATAGAGCTACCCACTCCCTGTTGTGTTGTGTACCAAAGTTTATTAGCACCTGTTGCAGTAAGCACAGTTGCTACATCTCCCATCGCATAAGAATAGCTGCTTTGACCGGCAGTCAAGGTTGGAGCAGCCACTTCGCAGGCCGGTCCGCTACCATCCAAATCATGCGTTAAGGTTTCATGAAAAATGTTCCAGTCAGAATCAGAAGCCACTCTTACTCGAGTTGTAAGCAATAACCACGTGTTCGGCAATTCCAATTTCATTCTGTTGTGGTAATGATTGAATCCTACTTCAAAGGTGTTAAACAAATCTAATGTAGTAACATTATCGGCGCAGGTATTTTGCATTTGACGGGAAGTCAATTGTATTGATAAAAGTTCTAGAGCAGCAACGTATCTGTCTTTATTTTCGCCATAAACATCCACTCCTTGATTCCAAGCAATTTCAGCTGCGTGCAACGCAGCACACAATGCGTATTGGGCGTGATGTCCGTTGTCATTTCCATTGCCATTATAGTTTCCTCCTGCACGGCAGGTTTCCTGCATTAAACCATTGACAAAATTGGCGGCATTCCAACTTTGCGTGGTAATGGTTGCATAATTTCTGGAATTCGCATTGTCGGTACTCATGTAGAAGTAGGCTGGATTTCGAAGTTTTAAACGTGAAATGGCTAAATTAAATTCCACTTCATCTTCGCAAAAAACAGCAATGCTCAACATGGCCTCAATTTGCGTTAAATCAACATTTCCATTCCAGGTACTCATCGTATTTAATACTGGATAAAACGCTCTTTTGAACATCGCAATCACATCGGCACGATCGATTGCGGCCCAACCGGCATACCCCCGCATCAATTCAGCGGCAGGTCCTAAAAGAGAGCCTATCCAACCTCCTACCAAAAGATTTTGTCCGCTAACAGGATTGTACCCATTAAATGTTTTCCATCTGTTTAGTATACCAATCGCCTTAGTAGCAAATTGTACTTGTCCGGTGTATTGCCACACTAAAGCACAAGCATAAGCAATTTGTCCATCGGACTTTTCACTTCCATCTCCGTTCGATAAAGCAATTCCTCTTACTGTGTTGTACTTGCCTAACCAAGGTTGTTCTTGAGCAGCAATTTTGGCCTTTACAAAATCGAGATCTTTTTGATTGTTCATTGCTCCCGGATGCACAAAAGTCATGGTTTGAGCTGAAAGCATGGCAACATCACAACATACTATGAGCAGAATGAGTACGGCGATTATTTTTACTTGAAACGAAATTTTACTATACATATAAAGGTTATTTGGGGTTTGTGTTGTTAAGGTACGCACGAAACAAAATTTACCAATTGGGATTTTGTTCAATTACTTAAGGATTTTGTTCAATGACCAATGCTTCCAATCACGCTAAGGTATGTGAGCTGAATTTCTTTTACGTTAAATCTACTTTGAATTGAGCTGCACTCCTACTTGGATAACCTGTGCATTCCAACTTTCCGGTTCTCTTTAAGCAAAGAATCGCATGCGTAAGAATGGTTTTATTGTAAAGATTGATTTTAAAATGAACATCTTCCATCAAAGGATAAGAGCAAGTATTCATTTTATTTTTTGCTGTTTCGCTGCGACAATGCACCAAAAGGTTGCCACAAAATCTCCTTCATTGGCCCAATGAAGCTGTCAAGTTACTTTATCATCCATCTAATCTTAGGTTTCTGCTTAAAAATAGTTTTAATGATAAAAATTGAACTTAAGACATTGTTCAAACGGTTTAGGATTTTGATGGTAATAAGCGCAACCAACAGCAATTATATTTCTCTGTATTTTTTCGCCTAAAGTAGGTCAGTTCCCTTTGTAGGGTGATGACCCACTATTTGGCAAAAGTGACTTTGAGGGCGGTAGGTCCTTCCTTCGTCAGGATGACATTACTGTAGCATTTCATGATGAGTGTCGTTAACATTTGTCATCCTGACATTTGATATTATCAGGTGGAACGAAGTTTCGGTCTTTAAAAAACCTATCGCCCTCAAAGTCACTTTTGCCAAATAGTAGGTCATCACCCTTTCTAGCGCCACTACTCATCCAAATTGTGCGTCAGTGTTTCGTAAAAAACATTCCAATCGGATCTTCCTTCCAAACGCACCCCTTCGTCGTCATTGAGCAATGATTTTGTAAACTTCAACTTCCTTCCTTTTCGGCCATGATAATGGTTGTAGCCCATTTCAAAAGTGGCATGAACATCACCAGGTTTTCCCTTTAAATTTCCTCTTTCATCTTGCGCACAAGTGGTTAAAAAACGCTGTTCACCTTTTAATAATTCTTGGGCAGTGAACTCCATCATAGCGATGTACCTCTGTTCATCTTCACCGTAAATATCTACTCCTTGATTCCATGCAATTTCGGCCGCGTGAATGGATGCTGCGATCGCATATTGAGTATGATGTCCGAAATCGCGACAAGTTTCTTGCGTTAATCCATCCACCCATTGTAAAGGTTCATACCAATGCGCATCATTACTTCCGCCGTAATTTCTAACATCAGCCGAATCGGTGGAGAGATAGAAATACGCTTTATTTCTCAACCGCAATCGCTGCAAACCCATTTCAAATTCAACCTCATCATCGCAAAAAATAGCAATGCTTAACATGGCTTCAATTTGCGTTAAATCAATATTTCCGTTGAACTTGCAAATTTGATTTAAGGCCGGATAAAATTTGGTTTTAAACATGTTCACTGTGGCCTTTTGCTCGTCAGCGGTCCAGCCTGAATAAGCACGCAGCAGTTCAGCCGCCGGACCAAACAATGAACCTATCCAAGCGCAATCTAATTGGCCTTGACTAAATTTATTGGGCGGTGGCACCGCATATCCTTTAAAATTTGCAGCCCAATTGTTTATTGCTTTTCTTGCTTCTTCGGCATATTGATCCTCGTCTGTATAATACCAAGCAAGTGCGTTGGCATAACATTCGGTGGCGTCTTGCTTTTGATCGTTTTCATTTTCCTTGCCCAAATCTTGCGGCACCTGAGTGGATGTTCTGATGTAAGGCCTTGCATGCTTACGTTTCATTTCATCAAATTTTACTGTCCAAGGTTGTTCATGCGCTTGAATTTTTGCTTTAACAAAATCCAATTCCGTTTTTCCATTGGTGGCACCCGGATGAACAAATTTCCTACTTTGAGCCACCACGATGTTGATCGTAAAAATCAGATATAGCGCGGAGATGATAAAAATCCTATTCTTCATTAAAAAATGTGTATTACAAAAATTGAAAAAAAGCCGTTCAACCCAATGAACGGCTTTAAACTAAAACAACTGAAAAAACTTTTAGAACTCTTTTACTATTTTTAAAGTTTTAACAACACCATCGCTATTAATTAATTGAACATGGTACAATCCTGTTGCATAATTGCTTCCAAAATTGTGTGAACCGTTCATATTAAATTCGTCTACATATCTTCCAACATTGTCGAATACTTTC
>CANFBW010000117.1 GCA_947444925.1 Flavobacteriales bacterium
CCAGTCAGGAAAACCAGCAACATTCAAAACAGTACAGGTAGTATTGAGCGCAAAATCAGCACCCACAATCCAAGCCTTGTGCGGCAAAGCAATGAGCAAAGAAGCATCGCCAGCATTGATGTCTTTGATGTCGTCGTTGAGATAATAAGCCCCGAGCGCTGCCTTTGTCCAAACGCTGTTGTTGAAAGCAAACACAGTGTCTTGATTGCTCGCGTTCGCTTTGTCAAAATTAGTGTACAACACATCGTTCATTGTTGCAAGCGTGTTGTAATTGCCAAGTGGTAAGGCGCTCACGATAGACCAACTTTGAAAAGCCGCAAGATTGGCATTGGCGGCACTGGCAACATACATGCCCTGTTTTGTAGCCGCATAAATTTTGCCGTGGTACACCTGAATTTCATTTACCAACACAAAAGAGCCATTGTTGCCAATTTTATAGGTGTCTTTAATTTCCAACTTTTCCAAATCCAAAACCACACGACAAATAAGCCAGCGAACCTTCAACACAAATGTGATTGATGATTTTGTTTCCCATCATGCTACTGCGCTTGATGTCAGGAATATTGATGATCTGCTCGCCTTTCAACAAGTCAATGTTTCCATTGCTGTAACACAGTATTTCCAAGCCATACGCCGCAGCATAAGCAAGGGCACTCACGCCCAAATCAGAAAAGCCCTCCACTTTATTCATCCGTTTCAAAGACTTATCCTCGGTATCAAACGAAAACAAACTTGGCGCTGTGGCGCACACCACTTTTGAACCATATGTGTTCACCGCTATCCCTTTGGTACAAGGCAAATGGTCGCGAAACTGCCCTATTGCTACATTTTGCGCCTGCATACCAAAAGCAAAGATGCTCAACAGCACCATCAAAATTTGTTTTTTCATTTGCACTATCATTCAACCAATTTAACTGTTTTATTGGAAAATTATTACTTAAAAGTGGCGCCGACAAATAATTAATGCTTTTATGTACATTTGATTTTAATAGTATTGTCTTTTGATTGAAATAAAAAAATACCCACACTTCCTAGAAAAAACAGTAGTCACCATCCTTCTGTTTTTATTTACTTTTCCGAAGTTTGAACCCGATTATGGTATTGGATTAGACACCTCTTACGCTTGGGCCTTAAATTTTCTTTTGAGCAACAACTATGCTTTATTGCAAGAGTTAGTCTATCCCATCGGAATATTGGGGTTTCTTAAAATGCCAACTACCGAAGGACACCACTTGCTGTTTGCTCTTGTTTTTTATGCTTTCCTGAAAATCTGTTTTATCGCATCGCTTTTGAAGATTATTTATAACTCAAATCCCAAACGCAAAGCCTCCTCTATATTAATTCTCAGCATTATTTCTCTTTTTGCATCTATTGATTTTCTAATGATAGGTGTCTGCGTTATTCAAAGTTTCCTCTATTTAGAAAAAGGCCGGATGCTGAATTTATCCATTGCAACGGTATTGGCATACATCGGTTTATGCATCAAATCGTCTATCGGCATATCGGGATTTTCTGTGCTCTTCATGTGCTTTTCACTAGACCTCCATTTTAAACGAAACTATTCCAAGGCGCTAAGATTTATCGCTGTTTCACTTTCTATTTCAACACTACTAGGGCTCCTTATTTTCAACGATTTTGAACTGCTTTACCAACAATTTGTAAATGCATTTAAACTCTCAAGTGGTTACGCCGACGCGCTTTCCCTTCATCCCGAAAACAATTGGATTTTATTAAGTGGATTTATAACCAGCATTTTGATAGTGCCGTGGATATGCAAAAACAAAAACGCAAAAATTATATTTCTACTCTTTATGCCAAGTTTATTTGCTATGTGGAAACATGCAATGGCAAGAGAAGACATGTCACACAATCACATATTATTTTATTTCCTTTTTCTCTTTTGGGGAATTTTAATCCTGTGCTCAACCGCAAAAATAAAAACACTATTTTGTATGGCAGCAGTGAGTATTTTACTGTTTTGGGGTAACATGTCGAAACTATACGCATACAGTGAATTTAAACTCGAAGAATTCGGAATCAGCAATTTCATAACATCTGTTTTGAAATACAAAACATTCGAAAAAAAATACAGCGCACTTTCACTTGAAAATATCAAGCCAAATAAATTGGACAACAGCGTGCTTGCCACCATTGGAGCATCAAAAATAGATGTTTACCCTTGGGAGCTCTCTTACATCCCCGCCAACGACCTCCACTGGAGACCCAGAAAAACATTGCAAGGAGGCGCATATTCCCGATGGCTCGACAGCATTAGCGCACAAGATTTCGACATTCACAACAAAGCGGAATACCTCTTGTTTCACTATGTAAAAGATCAATATGGTGGTGACCTTGGTTCTATTGATGATCGTTATCTTTTGAATGACAATCCCAAAACCATTTTCAACATTCTGAACCACTATTCTCTTAAAATAAAAACAAACAATTATTTATTATTCCAGAAAAACACCAAGAATAATTTCAAAAAAATCAGTACTGAAAAGCAAAGTGCCAGCACTTGGAATACCTGGATTAACGTGCCTCCCAGCGCCAATGAATTGCTTCGTATCAAAGTGTTTTCTAAAACATCGGATATCGGTAAATTGAAAAACTTTTTATACAAATCCGAATCCTACTTCATCGATTACGAACTGGAAGGTAATCGGATTTTATCTTTCAGGTACATTCCTGAAAACGCAAAAGATGGGATTTGGATTAATCCATTTATTCGATTTCCTGGATCCAATATCTTAGAAGAAAAGGCGGTAAAAGTCCGTTTCCGATGTACAGAAAGCCTATTCAATAATGATTCTATTCATTATCAATTTGAAAGAATTTTTCTGCATTCCGATAATAGCGTCAATGACTTATTTAGAAAAACGATTCCGCTCAACGCTTCCATATTAATACAGAATACCAACACATTTGAAAATGCACAAAACACACTCATTGATAAGAGTTTTGCCTACTCTGGCAATCATTCGAATAAAGTGGAGTCGGGAGCGTTTTCATTTACCTTAGAATATAACTTGGATACCATTTGGAAAAACAATGACAGCCTTTTGTCCCTAGAAACAAGTGTCCGATATATGAATCTTCACTCTAAAGCCAATATGGTCATTTCCATTTCAGACTCAAAAGCCGACAGCTGGGAAGCCATCAATCTTGAAAACAACAAAACACAAACTGTTTGGGAATATGCTCAAATGAATAAACTCTTGCATCGAGAAAAGTATTCAACTGGTATTTTAAAACTGTATATCTTCAACGATGGTCCTGAAAAAATCTATATCGACGATTTTAAAATGATCCTGAAAAAGTACTAGAAGATTTAATAAAGAATTGTTTTATCGAACAATTTATTTCACGCTGAACAACAACTAAAATTTTACTAATCTCTCAGTATATGAAGTTTTATCATTAAAAACTTTCAAAATGTATACTCCTTGATTAAACTCGCGAATATCTATGTCAAAGGTTTTTTCTGCATTTACATCGACGTTTCTTTTGTACAATTGTTTCCCTTCAACGTCACTTACTAGAACTGTGAATGCCTGTTCCACCTCATTTGAACCAATAAATAGTTTAATAACTCCATTGTTAGGATTTGGTGAAAATTTAATCTCAATCAAGCGTTCAATTGCCTTTTCATCAAGAGCAATGTCATGTGATAGAGTTGTCATTTTACTGGACAAGGACGTAGAATCAACTATTTCCATTTTGGCAGAAACAGATTGAACTGTTTTA
>CANFBW010000118.1 GCA_947444925.1 Flavobacteriales bacterium
ATCTTCTCCATTTGCTTTACCTGCATTTCGCCGAGACTAATTCCATTTTTTTCGACTTCTGCCGCTGCAGGAATATTAGGAAGATGTTTGTTCACTTGAATATAATTTTCCAAAGAATCCAGCGTAAGAAGCTTATATTTTTTATCAAAAACATAATCTGGCCAAACACCATACAAAGACACCTTTAATTCTTCACAAATAACTTTACCTCTTACTCCCAATAAATATCCAGCCGAAACATTTGGCGCGCCAATACTAACAACCCCGTCAGCAGATATCCTAATTCCCGCACTTGAAGAAGCATGGGGAGCGATCACCAAACCTGCTGTTCCATTTTTTCCAGAACCAACGGGGCCTAAGCCATCATTCCAAAAAATACCCATGTCTGATGCATGGGTAAGAAAATTATATCCATCTATTTTTGGCACAAAGAATATTCTTCTATTCCCTTTTGCCACCTCAAGTGCTTTTTCATTAAATATAGTATTGTCAACTCCAATTGACACATTCAATTTAGCACTTAAAACAGTGGTCCCAATTCCAACAGACGATGTGGTGGTCGTAACAGTTGTTGTTGGATACAACCAATTTTGGGCGTCTACACTTAAATTCAAGGCAATAGCCGACAATAAAAAAAATAACTTTTTCATTTTAATTAGGTTTAATCTGTTTGGTTAGTCTCGCGGGGTGCGAGTGGGGTAAAACTAAACAAATATTCGAGCCGTTTGTCTGTTGAGTGAATATTAATATTCATTCAATTGTATTTTCTGTGCTAATAGATTATTCACCTGCGAATTCAATTTAACAGGAAAATTCTTCCTTCTCAAAATTCCAACAACAGTTCTTTCGATCTATGTACAAAACGACAGAACACGAAAGCTTACCTTTATTCTTTTTCACGTCCTCTTCAACCGACTATTTGGCGTCGAGACAAATTGCTGCTGGGCAAAAGGAAAAAGCAATAGTCCAAAAACCAAAAGCAATAATATTTTGCGCAATACTACATCCATTTTATCAAAGCCTTCACTGCTTCATTACATCGTAATAAGGTTTTTCGCCTCGTGCGAAAAGTCCGTACGCCTGGTCTACAAATCCCCAGCCGGCATCTTTCAAATTGGCTTCAGTAACCATCAATACGAGCACATCGCAATTGCTGATTTCCTCTTCCAATGTTAGGTTGCGTACCATTTTTATTTCCTTCAAAGTATTGTTGTAATACCAAAAATGATGGCGGCCAAAGGCCTTGCCAAAACCCTTCTCTGTCAACCTCAAGTAAAAACTATCGCCAACGCCCATTACCCTGAGTTTGCTCTTGCCTTTGCCCGACTGCAACCTCAAATTAGGATAGCCCAACATTTCAGCATTTGAAAAATACAGTAAGTTGAGCGGTGCTACAATGTCGAGATCCTGCGCTCGCGCCAAAGCCTTTGTGGTGGTGCTCCAATAAAAATCAGGCAGGTCCACCTTTCTGTTTTTTTCAATGTATTTCACCAATGAATCCATGGCCAAACACATGCCGTACTCGCTCCAATGAATTCCAAAATTTTTAGGGTGTAAAGGATATTTGGAGGCCTTTTTATGCGCAACAAAATAACTGTTGAAATCAATAAAATGAAGGCCTTGTTTCTGCGCCTCTTTCAAATGCCAATGGTAATTGTTGTTTTCAACAGCGGCATTGGAATAGGCGTCGGGAAAATATTCAGGATAAAAAGAAGCCTTTCCCGGTGCAAAAACAAAAAGCAAACTCTTGTTCAACTTCTGCAATGTGTCTTGCACAAATTTTAAGCGCTGCATGCGGCGCGCAATACTGTCGGCCCCAACAAAATCGCGCCCGCTATAGGCATCTAAATATCCATATGCATAAATACAGCCTTCCTTGCCTATGACAAATTGCTTTGCATTGACTTTTGAAAACAATGAAAAATCAATTTGATTGTGCAAGCGCACGGCCAGGTTTCTGCAGCCGAAATTTTCATTGAGATACTTTTCTTTTTGTGTTTGGTAGTGACCCGAAAACCAATTTTTAAAACCAAACGTGGCGTCAAAAGCAGGATAATAAGCGCCCCTCAGGCGTGTTACTGAAAACCATTGAAAGTGCTGCTGGGCAACAGGAAAAAAAAGACATCCGAAAACAACACCCAACAATATTTTGCGCAGGGTCGCTCCCATCAAAATCTAAAATAAATGAAGGGATTGAAAGTTGACGAAGTAATAGAACTCAGCGACAACACAAATAAAAGCAGCGCCGTTAGCGTCATGGCGATGTGACCAATATTGGTGTAGGATTTAAAAAAAACGGCATCTTGAATTTTTTGTCCCCTAGGCAATGCCGTAAAAAGCGCAAAAAACGAAGCGAGCAAAAGGAAAAAATAAAACTCATTGCCAAACACCACGGTGCTTGTTCCGCCACAGTGAAAAAGCTTGCCAATGAATACAAATGCATCTTGCAGTTTTTCTACCCGAAAGAAAACCCAACCCACCATCACAATAAAAAAACTAATTACAATGCTCGGCCACTTGCCAATTTTCACATACGCTTTTGCTAAAAATGCCCGCTCCATTATTAAAAATAATCCGTGGTAAGCGCCCCACAAAATAAAACTCCATGACGCGCCGTGCCAAAAACCAGAGGCCAAAAAAACAAGACTCAAATTGAAATACAAACGGTATTTTGAAGGCACTCTATTGCCACCCAAAGGCAGGTACAAATAGTTTTTCATCCAAGAGCCAAGGGTCATGTGCCAACGCCGCCAAAACTCGCTGATGCTTTGCGATGTATATGGATTATTAAAATTCTCAGGAAATTTAAATCCAATCATTTTTGCCAAACCAATGGCCATATCCGAGTATCCCGAAAAATCAAAATACAATTGAAAAGTATAGGCCAATATCCCCATCCACGCAGTGTGCATTTCTATATTCGTGTAAGACAAAGCAAACACATCATCGGCATAAATACCCAGCTGGTTGGCAATCAACACTTTTTTTGCGAGACCGATGGCGAAACGATAAAAACCCATCAGTCTGTGGTCAATCGTATCATTTTGTGAACGGTCACTGATTTGATCGGCAACTTCATGAAAGCGCACAATGGGACCGGCAATCAACTTTGGAAATAAAATAATGTAAAGCTGATAGTCCCAAAATTTAGTCAAAGGCTTGTGCGCTCCGCGGTAAACATCTACCACATAAGTAATCGTTTCAAAAGTGTAAAATGAAATGCCAATGGGCAGCAATAATTTTGTCCAATGAATAGTATTCGCGCCAAACAACGACAGCACTTCATTGGCATTTTCTATGAAGAAATTAGCATATTTAAAATACACCAAAAGTCCCAAATTCAACACCACCGAAAAAGTCAAAAGCCATCGCTTTTTTGCAAGAGCCGTGGTGTTGGACATCCAGCGCACCAAATAAAAATCAAGGAGGGTAGTTCCTAAAATGACAAAAATAAATTTGGGTGCGCCCCACGCATAAAAGAAAATACTCGACGCGAGCAAAACAGCATTTTTGTATTCCTTCGGACTCAAATAATAGAGCAGCAAAAAAGCTGGCAAAAAATACAAAAGAAATAAGGCGCTGCTAAAAACCATGCGCTAAAAATAGCAATAAAGAATAGTTTTCAGCAAATTCTATAAAAAGCACTTCCGCCAAAAAAAATCATTTTCTTTGTTGCTGAAAACCAAGTATCTTCATCGGCA
>CANFBW010000119.1 GCA_947444925.1 Flavobacteriales bacterium
GAAGAAGCAGATGCCGAAATATTTATTATAGCTGATTGTGTTGATTTGTTTTTATTATCATATGCAACAGCTTTAATGGCATGAACGCCAGGAGTCGCTTTCCAAACAAAGGTGTACGGTGCCTTGAGCACTACACCCACCAATTGATTGTCAACTAAAAAATCAACTTCTAAAATTGAACCGTCAACGTCAGCTGCAGTTGCAGAAAGTGTTACAGGCGCTCCAACGTTGTAAATTTTATTAGCAACAGGATTTGTTATAGAAACTGTTGGAGGAGTATTGAAATTAACCATTACCTCTTGAGTAAATTGTGTAGCTCCTTCATTATCTGTTGCTGCTGCCGTAAATCTGAATTGACCTGTTGATGCAAGAATCGTGATGGTATAAGGACTTGTTTTCTTCTCGCCTACCTTTAAACCATTTCTAAAAAACTCCACTTTAAATACATCACCATCGGCATCATTTGCATTAACGGATATTGTTACAGTTGATGGTAAAAAAATAGTGCTGTTGTTTACCGGACTAGTAATTGAAACGTTTGGTTTTAAATTTATTTGTGGACATTGGCTACCTAATTTCCAAAATCCAACACCGGCTGTTGATGTAGGATTTATATTCGTATTTGTTTTAAGACAAGTAGTAAAATAATTGGATCCTGAAACTGTAACTATGTCGCCAGGAAAATAAGTTGTTAATGTATTCCATACCGCTACATTACAAGCGTATGAGGCCGAAGCAGAAATACTTACGAAGGTAGACTTTGTTGATTTATTATTGTTGTCGTATGCTATAGCTTGGATCGCATGAACTCCCGCCGTAGCGTTCCAAATAAAAACATAAGGAGTCCCTACTACTGTCGCTTGTAATTTGTTGTCAATTAGAAATTCAACCTTTGAAATAGAACCATCAACATCAGCCGCATTTGCTGATATTATAACCTGAGCTCCAGTATTATATTTTTTATTGGCAACAGGATTCGTAATAGAAACTGTTGGAGGTGTATTTACTATAATGCTTCCGGAAATAAAGAAGCTGCCTGTTGAAGCATAATCTGAATAACCATCAACAAGAGGATTCCCTTCCCCACCACCATCAACTGATAAGTAATATTTTCCAGCTGGAAGACTTTGCTTTAGTTGACAATTTAATCCTGTTGGATTGAATGTGTTCAGTAATTTCATTGACTGATCAAATAGTTGAACTACAATATCTAGATTACTATGACGAGCAATGCCATTAAAATTCAAAGCAACATTTGCTTCATTTGTAACAAAAGAGAAAAAATCTAAATCAGTTTGCCTATCAATTCTCCCAAAGTTTAATTCGGGAGACACAGTTCCAATGTTACCAACTGTTGTGATTTTTAATGCTGTGGCAGTTGCAAAAGTATTTCCATGATCGTCAGTTCGATACCCTAACCTACTGGACAAAACAGCCATTTGATCTTGTTTACTGCTTGCTAAGGGATATTCACCTTTGCTAAATTGTGTTACTGTTTTATTCGCAGAATAACCCATTATTGGCGCCCAAACCCCTTGTCCAGTATAGTATGGCAAAGTATCTCCCGGGGCTTTTACAAATCCTTGATGTACCAAACCAATTGTGTGCCCAATTTCATGAGAACAAGTCTCAGCCATTTGAACAGCACTTTCCCGGTTAATAACCCAACAAGGAATCTGCCCTATGCCTCCAAATGAACCTCGTATTGCAGTTCCACCATATCCTTTAGGAACGGCATCGCCAGTTTCAGTGATAACACATCTCTGTCTATTCAATACAGAATAACTATTAAAAACTGCTTCACTAGTTGTTATATTGATATTGAAAGGACGATAATCTTCACTAACAATTTCCCAAGCCTCTAATATCCAAGCATCGCTTAAACCTGTTATAGGAAGTGCTACTATATGTTGGAAATTTGCCGCAGCTCCTGACACTGTTTCACCATTAAAATCAAGTAATGCACAGTTTTTTGCACCAGGTAAACTTTGTAAATTGAAAACATCTACTGTTGCTTCTGTTTTAAAAGATTGAGTTTTTACTGCTTGCTTTGGCATATCTTTCCCTCTTTCATAGCCTACACAAACTAGCGTATTAATATCTACTTCTTGAACAAATACCTGACCTTGAATCGTAGAATATTTAAATGCTTTTTTTTCATCTATTAATATCGAATGGCCAGATACTACTCCCGATTTTACTGTTAGAGAAAACGTGTTGAATTTTTTTCCAGCAATATTACCAATGAAAATCTGTTCATTTTTATCATTTTTGCTCATTGTAACTGTGCCTTGCAAACTTTTCCCCTGTGCCACAGGAAGCAATATCGCAGTGCCATTTCCATCGCCGGTTTTATTACTTTGTGATAGCGCAGAAGTGAAAGACTGAGTGCTTCCCACTGCATATTGCTGCTGATCAATTTGCGCCTGCAAATTAACGTTGAAGGTAAACGCCGCAAAAAGCACCAGCGTTTGAAACCTTCGTTTAAAAAAATGATTTTTTGATTTCATACATTATAGTTTTGATTAAGTTGAAACCAAAAATGTATTTTATTTGAAACGATCAACCAGTTAAGTATTTAAAGGAACGTTTCCCTTGGTAAGCGGTGAGGATGAATTATTCAACGGAAAAGATTTAAAACAAAGAAAGGCGCCATAAGCGCCTTTCTTTGCATTAAACTAAACCTACTACTCTATCACTAATTTTTCAACTTTCAATTGATCGTTCACCAACACATGAACAAAATACAATCCTGAAGAAAGATGCGATAAATTCATTTCTTCGTTGATCAATGTTGTTGCTGTGTAAGTGCGTTGTGCAACTTCAGCTCCAGTTACATTTAAAACTTTTAAAGTTACATTGGATTGTTCTTGCATCTCCAAATTCACCGTTACGATTCCAGTGCTTGGATTTGGATACAAAGACAATACATTTACATTTGGCGCTGCAACTTCCATAGCTTCAGTTGCCACTTCGGTTGCCGCTTCAGCTTTAAACGAAGTACCACATGCACCAACCAAAGTCCAAGCTTTACCAACTCCTGTATAAAAAACTGGAATTTGATTTTGTGTTGCAACATTGGCTTTGTAAATATTACCATTTAAAGAAACCAAAGATCCCGCTGGATAATATTTATATGCATCATAAGGAAACGCTGTACATCCATCAGTAAAATTAGAATACACATAAACCGCCTTAGACGTCATACTACCACCTTCATTATCCAACGCTTGTGCCGTATAAAAACTAACACCTGCTTTAGCAGCAAAAGTGATTGAATACGGCTTTGATGTTTTTTCACCAACTACAATTCCATCTCTTCGAAACACTACTTTACTTACATCACCATCGATATCACTAGCACTTGCTGTTAAAGTGATAGTTGCCGGTTTTAAATAGGTTGTGTTAGTCACCGGACTAATAATCGTAACTGTTGGTTTTTGATTCACTTGCGGACAAACATTGCCAGTTTGCCAGTATCCAATGCTTGCTTGGGTAAGAGGACTGATATTGGTATTTGTTTTA
>CANFBW010000120.1 GCA_947444925.1 Flavobacteriales bacterium
AGGGGGAGCGGTCGGTTTTTGGTGCGCTCCATCAACTTGTCCAAGTCTTTTTCTATAACCTGATTGTATCCATTTGAAGCGGCGGTTACTAAAAATCCACCTAAAGTAAGCCAGCAAAGTTGCGCTCCAGTATACTCTCCTTCTGAGGCGACGATAAAGGTGATCACGGCCGAAAATACAACCAGGGAAGCCAATCGGAATTTAGAAAACGCAATGTAACTCGAAACCTTTGATAATATTAGCGTAGAAGAGGAGGACATATGTGCTTTTTCGGCTAACAAGTTTGTGCTGTTTCGACAAAAGTATTAATAAATATTTTAGCCTCTGCTTTTTAATTAGAGGGACGGCAATTATTTTTTGGACTTTGTTTTTTTGGGTTTGGTGGCGTTTTGTTTTTTCACAGGTATTGCCTCCTCCACTGCTTCCACTGCTGGCGCCGCTTCAGTGCTGTCGATTTCTTCTGCCCCATGCGGTAAATCATAGATATAATCGCCTTCTGTACTCGCGCTGTCAGCGGGGTATGCTGCTGTTGAATCAACTGCTGCAGACTCACTGTAGTCTCTATTGCGTTCAAGGTACAAAGCATTTAAAGCGCTGCCGAGCAAAGGCAGAACGGCAGCGCTGTCGTTTGTTTTGTAAACGATTTTGCTCGTTGCCCCAAAGCAGGAAAAGCGTTGTTCGGCAGAAATTTTGCCGGCGGCATCCTGGAAAATTGCAATTTCTTCCTCGTTCGTCGTGCCGTTGGACGTGTCGTTGGCAAAAGCTTGCAAGAGCTGGTCGGCATTGAATTCAAGAAAAAATACTTTACTTCTTCTATAGCGCTGCTGTTGCATTGTTGTTCTTTCTTTGCAGGCATAACCACCATTTGGAACGGTATTGAAAATGAAGCTGCTGTCGTTCGACAGAAAAAAGAGCTGCTTTTTCACCGTGATGAATAGCGAACCGCCTACTGGCTGGAAATAGCGGTCTTTGATGGTGTATACTTTATTTTCTTTGACGTACTTGCTGCTGAAATCTAAGCCCAGATCCAATAATTTCTCAAGCTGTTTTGCGTTGGCTGTTGAACCGATTACTGAAAATGTGGGCACATTGATCGATTCTGTTTTGGTGACTTCTTTGGAGTTGTATTGGTCGTCATACTCATAGGAGGTATACGTGACTTGTTGTTTGTTGATGGCGTTGAGGTTAAATAGAACGTCGCCGCGCACAAGTTCTCCCAGTCCTTTTTCATCTAAAAAAGTTTGCAGTAAGGTCACGGCTTTTGTGGCGTATTGCCCGTAAGTCGGCATATTTTTGAAATAGTCGTGCATGATGTCAAAGGTGAGGTTGATGTAGGCCTCTGTATTGATTTTAATGCCCGAACTGAAAATGGCCTTTGCCGGAACATACTTGAAAATGGCAGAGTTGTAGCGTCTGTTGTACACTTTAAACAACTTCTTGCGAAGCTCCTTGCCTGGATGTCCCTTTGTTTTTATGGTCAATTCGTCGCCATTGATAAAAACGCCGACGTACAATTTTGAGTCTAAATAAGGCAATAGTTGATTGCTGTCGAAAAGCTGATGGTCAATGGCACGCATGCCTAAGTGAGCAGCAGACAGCAGGGTTGCGTACGTTGCAAATACATGGCGCAAATCAATGTACGATGTGATGGCTGCATTGCGAAAAAGGTCCTTCAAGTATTTTTTGTTGCTTTTGGGGTCGCCATGAAAAACACTGTGCATGATTTTGCTTTGGCGCACGTTTTCAAGAGTTCGTAGCTCTTTGCGCTGCTGCTCGTTCATGTCAAAGAGGGCTATTGTTTCAGCCCGCAATGAGTATGCAGATCCGAATACAAATACTTCATCGTTCCAGGCATAGTGCACTTTGTTATGGATAAACAGTTTGAAATCTTTGCCAATTGAAGCAAACACAGTGCTGTCGTTAGCTGGCAGCAGGTCAGCCATATTTTTTTCCAATTCAATACGCTTATTGATGTGAAACAGGAAGTTGAACTGCACAACAGAGTCAACCTCACTCACGGAGAAGTGTGCATCGCTGCTGAGCGAAAGTCCGAAATGCTCAATATGCTCTATCACTGCAGTGAGGGCAGAATCATTGCCGCGCTGCGAAATCAGCAAAGTGTTTTGCATTAAAGCCTTAAAAAACGTTTGTTTTTTCAGTGAGTCGAGGCCTTTCTTTTGCAAGAGCTGCGACAATTCAATGCGGTTGTAAAACAAAGGGTTGTGCGGTAAATATTTTGTCAGATCCTGAGCGTGGCTTGCGGCGCTGGTGGCGAGTAGCAGGAGAAAGATTATTGTTTTCATGAGGTCGAAAATAGTTAGGATGTTATTTGAATAGTATTTGTGTATTTAGAAAGCTGGGGTGATTTACCAGATTGGCCAGCGATGAGCTGATAAATATGTTTTTTTTATCATTTGACAGTTTGCAGGAGCTATTGGTGCAAGTGCTGATTTCAAATGGAAAATGCAGAATGGCCGTGTACTTACTTTGTTCAAACAAGCGTGGATACTTGTTTTTGTTTTTAGTGGCATCGCTAGCAATTTTTTGCAGCTTGTCCTGTCGGCTAAAGCTTTTGTTGCCTGCGCTAAATGGAAACACATTCACGGTGCTGTGTTTGTCAGAAGTAACAATTGTATAGGCATTGTTGAAACTGTCGAGATTATCGAAATCAAATTTTATAGTGAAAATAAAGTTGTTGAAATCTCTGGCGATACTGGCATTTTTAATGCCTTTGCAGTGTTTGAGCAATGTTTCTTTGCGGGCGATTTCTATTTCCACTTCGTTTTGTTTGGGTACATGTGTGCCGAAAACACTGTCGAGTTTCATGTATGCAACAATTTGTGTTTTGCTTGCGCTGAGGTTGACAATGCCTTTGTAGGAGCCTGAATAATTGGGTTGAAAGCGAATGTCTTCTACTATTTCGAAGCAGGACGATAGAAGTAGCAAGGCTGCACAGCAAAGGAGCAGGCGCATTAAAAGTCGTAGTTGTGGTTGAACAGGGCGCAGCGCATTCCAAAGTAGAGATAGCTGATATTGGAGTTGATGATGCTGCTTACCTGTTGTCGGGTCATCCAGCCAAATTCAATGCGCAAATTGGTGGAAGGATTTATAAGGTAGGCGACTTTAAGGTCGGTGTACAACAAGGTGTTTTGCATTCCTTGTCCGATAGTGTGTCCAAAATCACCAAGGGCTCCGCTGATTTTAGCGCGGTTGTAATTGTAGCTTAGGTTCACGTTTTGCCCGTAGTTGATACCTGCACTGTCGGCTCCATATATTGCGTAGCTCACGCGAGATTCAAAGAAAAATCGTTTTTTGTGGTAGTTCAAAAAAGCCAATCCTTCTGCAAAATTTGCGCCCAATGGGTGGGCCAAGGACTGATTGTAAGTGGTGAAGTTGCTGGATGAATATTTTGCTGTAGCCGAATCTCCGTAGTGAGAATAGGTA
>CANFBW010000121.1 GCA_947444925.1 Flavobacteriales bacterium
CCGCCACATCGCCAGCGCAAATGGTCGTATCGGCAATTGAAATATTTGGTTTTGTATTGATAAATAAGCTTGCACTTGTGGTGTCTTTGCATCCGCTTGCATCTACTACCCTTACTGTGTAAACTCCAGCTGTTGTTCTTGTAGTAGTTTGTGATGTGCCTGTGCCATTAACATTCCAGTTGTAGGTTGCAAAACCTGCTCCTGCATTAAAAAAACCCGCCACATCGCCAGCGCAAATGGTCGTATCGGCAATTGAAATATTTGGTTTTGTATTGATGGTTAAAGTCGCTGATGTTGTGTCTTTACAACCTTTGGCATCTGCCACTTGAACCGTATAAATTCCCGCGATGGTGCCACTGGTGGTTTGTCCGGTCCCGCTGCCGTTATCTACCCACTTGTATGAAGTGTAGCCTGCTCCTGCATCGAAGGTAGCAGCAGGGTCACCATTACATATTGATGCAATATTTAAAATAACTACTGGTTTTGAATGCACAGTAATAGCACCTGTTGCCGTTGCGCTGCCACAGCCATTTGGGGTAATGGTATAATTATAAGTGCCCGCAGAAGTTGGTGTTCCGCTGATAGTGATAGTATTTGAAGCATAAGAGGCTGTTACTCCTGGAGGCAAGCCAGAAGAGAAGGAAATAGCAGTAATAACTCCCGCAGTGGCATGAGTAATTGGTGTAAGCGCAGTGTTGACGCACACTAGGGACGAGCCTGAGGCTGCTCCAACAGTGCGATTCGCCGCTACAGCAATAAGAACACTAGTCGTAAAATTTGTACCACAGCCGCCTGAAGTAACCGCTCGTCGGTAATAGGTACTTGACGTTAAGACACCAGGAGAATAGGAAGATGAAGTAGCTCCACCTATATCGCTCCACGAACTGTTATCGCTTGCGCTTTGCCATTGGTAACTATAAGAGGATCCATCTCCTCCACTTGCCGACGAAGAATTTGTTAATACACCAGCGGCTGCGTTGGCACATATAGTTTGATTTGAGGCGATAGTTCCTGCATCCAATGAAGCACATGTAGAACATGTTCCTACAAGTTTCCATTGCAGCCAACCCGCAGCACTCTCATCGCGACACCAGGAGTCGTTAAGGTTGCAAGTTGTTGAACCAAATCTTGGTGTGTAATAAGATGTGCCACCAGATAAACGCACATTTTCCCCTGTAAAATATTTCCCAGAACCACCTCTATTTGAAGCATCATATTCGGCAATACTCGAGCAACTTTGACCAAACACTAATTGACTTCCAACTAGAAGCAAGAAAAATAATAGATATAATATTCTTTGCTTTATGAAATTCGAAAATATTTGATGACCCCCCATAAGAGCAAAACTTAATAAAGAGTTTTTCATACGAGCGTTTAAAATAATCCGAAAATTAAGTTTCGATAAAACCTCTTCTTTGACATGCAAGCAGGAAGGGATAAGAAATAATTAATAAAATGTTCCTTTTGTTTTTCAATTCTCGAAATTTCTTCATCGATAACTAAGTCGCTTGATTTAAAATCACTTCGAAAATACAGCTCTTGCAATTGCCACCAAGCAACATCGCTTTGCTCCATCTTTACTATTTTCTTCCCACAGCGATCAAACAATATGTTATTTTCGACTTTCAAAATCCAAATACTTTCGGACTGCTTTAACAATAGGCTTTCAAACGAATTTTGTTCGCCATCTATAATTAAAGTAAAGGGGGCTTCATCAACTGATTGCAGCAAACACATTGCACTTTGCCTATTGGCATATTTAAAGTAAAAAGAACCTCTCTCAGCGCAATAATTTGGCTCTGCAGCAATGACACTTAAAGCATGCAAAACCTGCATTCTTAGTGGCATACTAGCCATATCTGCAAAAGAAAATTTTATCGATTGCGCGAACGAATTTATAGCTAAGCACAGCACGAAAGTGAATGCCATGCGTTTCAAAAAACAATACATTGAATTTAAAATTCATGAATGATTTTATTAATCGTATTTCACTACTTTTTTCGTCAATATAAACCCATTTACATTTTTAATACTAAAAATGTACGCACCTGGTGCCATCGATGAAGTATTGAATTTAAAACTATTTTCACCTTTCATAGTTAATACGAGCGCGCTGTGCAATTCTTGTCCGGCGTCACTTAAAATTGTAAATCTGTAATAGCCCTCCTCATCGGCCGGATACAATACCGAAACCTCTTCTTTCATTGGATTAGGCACAACATTGAACATTGAATTTGACGCTTTTGAAACCGACACTATTTTAAAAGTCTCTTTCTTTCCATCAAAATCTACCTGACTCAGGCGATAGTACCTTACGCGACTAAAATTAGCAACGTCGGCGTTGGAATAGGTTAATGTTGTATTCGAATTCCCTGCTCCGTTTACTTGGGCGAAAGCAGTAAAGGTTACGCCATCTTCAGATTTTTCCAACACAAAGTGGTCGTTGTTAATTTCAGAAGCCGTTGTCCACTCCAACATCACAAAAGCATCTTGTAAAACAGCATCAAATGAAACAAGATTTACCGGCAGTGGAGTGGCAGCATCGGCAGATGCCACCGTAATGAATCTGGTTGAATTCAAAGGAATCATACTGGTGCTGATGCCTGATATGATGATTGAACCAAAAGAAAACGTTAAACCATTGGCAGAACTATAAGCGGTCGCATTAGAAAAGTCGCCATCATCATCCACCAACAACCTCAAATCGGCAAGCCTTACCGTTTTTGAGCTGTCCCATTCAATTTCCAGTGAAAAAGTATTCGAAAAATTTGTGTTTACTATTTTCCATTCACGCGCAAATCTACTGTAAATACCAGCTGGCTTTTCAGATGCAACAGCCGCAGTAGCAAATATCTTAGCGCCATTATGGCCCAGCGCTATAAAGGATTGATCGTTGGTGATCGTTCCTGCATTTGTTGAATTGCTAGCTGCCAAAGTAGAGACAAAGACTCTTAAAGAATCATCAGTGGATTTCGCCTGTTTTTGAACGAGCGCTGTATTGTTGTCTTTACCAATAACAACAACTTCGTTGCTATAGCCTGTGTTTGCCGATGCATCCCAATACGTGGTGCCACCGCTTGATACAAAATCTCCTCCTGTTCCACCATCGGCATTGCTTAAAGTTAAACCATACTTAGCAGCTAAATACGCTTCTACTTTTAAAATTTCGCTTGCACTTAGCGCTTTATTGTAGATGATAAACTCGCTAATTCTTGCGTCAGACGCTTCATTTGCTTGAGCACCTTGATCAATATCTAAAATTACTCCCAACCCGCTTGTTGGAGTACTCCAAGATTTCTTTTCATCTCCATTCAATCGGTAAACTAGTGAAGTAGTGCTATTTTGTTGGTAAGTGAAAAGTTGTGTAGTTCGC
>CANFBW010000122.1 GCA_947444925.1 Flavobacteriales bacterium
AAGTACACTGCTGATGCGCTCCGTTTTATTAATCAAGGAATAAGTGCCCGGATAATTTACTTCGCCAGCAATTACAATATTTTTCTGCATGTGGTAATCCGGCGTATTTCGCACGAAAACAATATCATTGGGTTGCAATTTGATCGGCGTTTGACTGCCCAACTCTAGGTCATTTGACACAGCAACTGTTTCAATGACCACGCGTGTAGGCTCATCAGAGTCTTCCTTGGCGAAATTTGAGATTCGACTTATTTCTATCCTTCCGTTTGCTGCCTCACGCAATAAACCACCTGCCATAAAAATCAAATCTTGCACCGTCAGATCACTGCTGTAAACTACGCGCACCGGACTTCTAACCGAACCCTTAATGGATACAAACATGCTATCCACAAATTTTTGCTGCGTATAAAGCATGATTTCATCAAACTCCTGCACCAAATAATTGTTGGCGGATGTAGGATTTTTCATGATGTCACTTAAGTTCAAACTGAGATGCTCTTTGGTATTGTCGCTATGCGTTCTAAGAATGTAGGCTCTGCCCATATAGGTGTCGTAGCGAATTCCTTGTGCTTTTTTTAATATATCCAATACTTTGTCTCCTTGCTGGAACTCGTATGATCCAGGTACATTTACTGAGCCGCTCACAACAACATAATTTCGCAAACCTTCAACTATTTTTGCTATTTCCACCACATCACCATCTTTTAAAGTTCTGGGTACTTTTGCCTGCTGCTCTGCCGCCAAATCAATGTCTCTGAATACTTGCTTATCACCCTCATAAGTCTCTAAGCGCGCCTTATTCTTAATTGCAGTTTTAGAAACCCCACCGGCATAAAGCAACAATTCTTTAATTCCTTCCTTTTCTTTCAATTCATAAAGTCCTGGTCGTTTTATTTCGCCTTTCGCCCTTACTATATTTCCAGCAGCAGCAACAACAATGTAGTCGTTGTCTTCCAAAAAGAAATCGTTTTCGGGAATAGGATTGGTTAAAAACTTATAGACATCCAATACTTTTATTTTGTTGTTGTTTCTTTTCACATAAATATTTCGAACGCTTGCCAAATCGGTCAAACCACCTGCTATCGACAACACGTTGAAAGCCGAGTTGATAGACGAAACAGCATAAGTTCCCGGAACCCTTACTTCACCCACAATGTTCACTCTGATGACCTTTGAATAATTGAGCTCAATGCTTATTTTCGAATTTTTCAAATCGTATACTTTTCCAAAACGAGAAGCGATTATTTTTTTCGCATCTCCAAAGGTCAACCCCCTCAAATAGACCCTGCCCACTATCCGCGGCTCTATAGCTCCTGTTCCATTTATTGTATACGCCTCCTGATGTTCAGAATTTCCCCAAATCGAAATATTTAACTCATCGCCAACTCCCAACACATAATTCTCGGGCGCACGGGAATGACCGGCAGCTTTAAACACCTTCAAATCGCCCTTATCAAAAAGAGAGAGCCCATAAGATCTGGGGCGATTTATAAAAACACTGTCCTTTTTCCATTGAATGGAATCCCTAAAAACTTTCTCTTTTTGCGCTTCAGCAATGTCCAACGCGATTAATTTTTCGGCTTCTGCATCCTGCTCCAAAAAGGACTTTTGACTTAACACTTCCTTCCCTCCCTGCTTTTTTTTGTATTCCGTGTAGCGGTCAACGTCACTTTGCGAAACCCCTTCTTCCTGCATTGCAGCATCAACAGCAGCGGGATCACCTGCGATTTGTCCAAAAGACAAAAGCGAAAAAGCCAACAATAAGGTAAACAAAATATATTTCATCATTTTCATGCTAAAAAATTATGCGCGAAGTTAAAAAAAATTAATTAGGTTTGTGCCAATGCCATTTGCAAAGAAAAAGCACAGCACATTTTCACATTATGTAGCCATTCAAAAAGTGAATGTATGTTGTTGTCGATTAAAATTTCACGCACTGATCCGCTTCAAATAACGATCTTTTAAAGTCGCGCATCTTTCAAAAAACATACTAAAGCAAATGCTGAATTTTGGCGCGTATTGATCAAATGTTCTGATTTCATCGAAAAGAAGATTTTTTTCTTACCAACAAACTCAATAATGAAAATTGCGATACACCACAAAAAGCAAGGTTTTTCTGAACACTGGATCAAATATTGTCAGCAAAACAAGATTTCCTACAAAATTGTAAATTGCTACGACTCAGACATAATACAGCAATTGGAAGACTGTGATGCTTTAATGTGGCACCATCACCACGCCAATCACACCGACACTATATTTGCCAAATCGTTATTATTTTCGCTGCAATTTTCTAATAAAAAAGTGTTTCCTGATTTCAATACTTCATGGCATTTTGATGATAAAATCGCTCAAAAATATCTTTTCGAAAGTTTGGGGTTACCTTGTATCAAAACGCATATTTTTTACACTAAAAAGGAAACGTTAAACTGGTTGGAAAAAACTACTTTTCCCAAAGTATTCAAATTGCGAGGGGGTGCTGGATCAGCAAATGTTAAATTGATTCAGTCAAAATCAGAAGCAAAAAAAATAGTAAACAAAGCCTTTGGTAAAGGGTTTGATCAATTTGACCGATTCAATTATTTTCGGGATACCATTCGAAAATACAAGCTAAACAAAGTAAATAAAATAGATGTATTCAAAGCCTTTGCCCGTATTTTCATCAGCACTTCCTTTGCAAAATTGAAAGGCAACGAAAAAGGCTACGTCTATTTTCAAGATTTTATTCCCGACAACGATTGCGACATCCGAATAGTAGTCATTGCCAACAAAGCCTATGGCTTCAAACGCATGGTGAGAGAAAATGATTTCAGAGCGTCGGGCAGTGGCGATATTCATTTCAACTCGTCTGAAATCCCATTGTCGGCGATTCAATTGGCAATTGACACTGCGAAAATACTGAAAACACAATGCACTGCTTTTGACTTCATATTTGATACCGACGGCAAACCATTAATTGTAGAAGTGAGTTTTGGATTCTCACCTCTGGGCCGCGATAACACTGTCGGTTATTGGGATGCCGATCTAAATTTTCATTCGGGAGTATTCAACCAGTATGGCTGGATGGTAGAAAACATTTTGGCGCAGACCAATTAATGATGTGCGGCCAATAGCGATTTGGACATCCCGACTGCTTTTTCTTGGAAAAAATTTTATCTTAGTCCAAATACAAATTCATGATCATTAGAAGCAGAGCGCCCTTGCGCATTGGACTCGCAGGCGGAGGAACAGATGTTAGTCCTTACTCCGACTTGTATGGCGGCGCCATTCTCA
>CANFBW010000123.1 GCA_947444925.1 Flavobacteriales bacterium
CAATTCGTTAAAGCAGCGGTGTTGAGCCGTGTTTTCTCAAAAATGGAAGGGATACAGGAATTGCTGGTGCATACTGGTCAACATTTCGACGACAAGATGTCGCAGATATTCTTTGACGAAATGGAAATTCCAACGCCTCATTACAATTTAGAGATCAATAGTTTGGGTCATGGCGCCATGACTGGCCGCATGCTTGAAAGTATTGAGGGCTTGATTCAAAAGGAAAAACCCGACTGGTTGATGGTATATGGTGACACCAATTCTACCTTGGCAGGTGCCTTAGCGGCAAAAAAGCTTGATGTTAAGGTGGCTCATATCGAAGCTGGACTGCGCAGTTTCAATATGAAAATGCCTGAAGAGATCAATCGTATTTTAACCGATCGCATCAGCAACAATTTGTATGCGCCAACGCAAACTGCTGTAGATAATTTGAAACGCGAAGGCTACGATCATTTTGATGCTAAAGTAGTTTTGTCGGGAGATGTGATGCAAGATGCTGCGTTTTTCTATGCCGATAAAGCGGCAGAGAAATCAACGCTTTCCGCTGATTTTCTGAAAGGTGGTTTTGTGTTGAGTACCATTCACCGTCAAGAAAATACCGATGATCCCCTTCGTTTGAAAAACATTGTGCATTCATTGAACGCAGTGCACCGCCAGTCGAGAGTGATTTTGCCAATACATCCTCGCACCCGAAAAATTATTGCACAGCTCGGACTCCAATTGGAAGTAGATGTTATTGATCCAGTGGGTTATTTCGATATGATTCAATTGCTGAAACATTCATCCATGGTCATGACCGATTCAGGAGGTTTGCAAAAAGAAGCCTACTTCTTTGGTAAAAACTGTGTGACACTGCGCGATCAAACGGAGTGGACAGAACTCGTTAGCGGCGGATTCAATGTACTCGCAGGTGCCGACGAAAAATTAATAGTTGAAGCATACAATACGATGAAGAACAAGAAAAACGATTTTTCTTTGAATCTTTACGGCAGCGGAAATGCCGGACAAATAATTGCCGATCACTTATTCAAAAGCTAAAACATGATTCCATTTTCACCTCCCCGTATGGACAAAAAAACTACTGATGCTGTGGCGGAAGTGTTGTTGTCGGGATGGATTACCAGCGGGCCGAAAACAAAAGAATTTGAAAAACAGCTGGCCGATTATTCGGGCAACGAGGTGACACTCTGTTTGAATTCGGCGACAGCCGGATTGGAATTGGTGCTGCGCTGGTTTGGTGTTGGCCCGGGTGACGAAGTGATTGTGCCTGCCTATACCTATTGCGCTACCGCTAATGTAGTAGAGCACTGCGGTGCGAAAGTGATTTTTGTAGATGTGAATGCCCACGATTTCAATATCTCTTTGCAAAACGTGGAAGCAGCAATTACCCCTAATACCAAAGTGATTATGCCTGTTGACTTTGCAGGATATCCTTGTGATTATGATGATTTGAACGATTTGGTGAAGCGTCAGGACATTCGTGCAAAATTTCAGGCGCATACCGAAGAACAAAAAAAACTCGGACGAATATTGATACTCAGCGATGCCGCGCATTCCTTTGGTGCATTGTACTATGGCACGCGTGCGGGTAGCTTAACCGATATTTCGGTGTTTTCTTTTCACGCTGTTAAAAACCTCACTACGGCCGAAGGTGGTGCCATTGCATTGAATTTACCGGCACCTTTCAATAACAACGAAATTTACAACCTGCTGCGGATTTACTCGCTGCACGGACAAAATAAAGATGCACTCGCCAAATCGAAAGTAGGTGCATGGGAGTATGACGTGATCAGTCCCGGTTTCAAGTGCAATATGACGGATATTCAGGCGGCTATTGGCTTAGTGGAGCTGTCGCGTTACGACGATGAAAATTTACCTGCACGCAAGCACATCATCGACCGTTACAGCGCCAAACTTTCGAGCTATGCCTGGGCTGAAATTCCGCAGTACGAAAGTGAATATAAAATCACTTCTTACCATTTGTTTCCGCTGCGCATCAAAGGAATTGTAGAAGCGCAACGCAACAGCATTATTGAAGAAATTTCAAAATTGAATGTGGCGGTGAATGTGCATTTTAAGCCTGTTCCTATGATGACTTACTATAAAAACAAGGGCTACAATATTGCCGATTATCCGGTGGCTTACGACAATTACCAGCGCGAAATTTCTTTGCCTGTGTATTATGGATTGAGCGACGCTCAAATAGAAACGGTGCTCAACGCAGTGATTGCTTCAGTTGAAAAAGTAGTACATGTATAAGCGTTTGTTCGACATATTGTTTTCGTTTTTAACGCTGTGGATCTTCGCTCCGTTTTTTTTGATCATCTGCATCCTTGTGCTTTTTTCAGGAGAGGGTGGAATTTTCTTTTTTCAAAGTAGAGTGGGTAAAGACAATCAAGATTTTCGCTTGTTTAAATTTCGTACCATGGCGCCCGGCTCTGAAAAGCAGGGACAGCTTACTGTTGGAGCAAGGGACAGTCGTATCACCAAAGTGGGCTATTACTTGCGCAAATTCAAGCTTGATGAAGTGCCGCAGCTCATCAATGTACTTTTGGGAGACATGAGTGTGGTAGGGCCTCGGCCTGAAGTGCGCAAATACGTGAATCTCTATACGCCCGAACAAATGAGGGTTTTAAGCGTGCAGCCTGGAATTACGGATTATGCCTCACTGAAATATTTCAATGAAAATGAATTGATGGGGAATTCAATCAATCCCGAAAAAACGTACATAGAAGAGATTATGCCAGAAAAACTCCGCATCAATTTGGAATACGTTGAGCATCATTCTTTGTCGACCGATTTGCAGATCATAGCGAAGACTATTGGCCGGGTGTTGGGAATGTAGTTCGCCTACTTTGTTGGATGGCCAAGTGCATCAAAAAACACTATTTTTCTAGTGTTGTCGTTGTACTCAACGATGTTCCACGAATCGGCAGGATTTGTCGTTTCTTTTCCATTTAGATCGTAAACTTTGTAAATGGTTTGGTGTACAAGTGACGTG